>JAYOMI010000018.1:340-9717 GCA_038120765.1 Rhodospirillaceae bacterium | reverse complement strand
AGCGTATCCACGAAAAATACGGTTCGATGGAACCGGTTTTCGTGCAGGCCGACGGTCATGGCCATTCCGGTTATATGCAGTCGCTACATTTCTGGGGGCATTATCTGTTCGATATGATCCAGAAACATCTCGGCTGGGGATGGTGGACTCAGCAGGTCCGCAATCCGGACAGCTGGGAGGGCTATTACTGGGGTGCCAAGCATGTGTGGGGGTTCAACGGCAGCCTCGGCGAGCCCTACCAGGACGCGGTCTGGGATGACGTGCTTGAGAACGCCGAGGTCGTGATATTTTCCGGCTGCGACCCCGAAGCAACCGGCCTCGGCATGTCGGGCGGGATCGCGCTGGAGATGCCGAAATGGCTCAAGAAAGCCGGCGTCAGGATTATCGCGATCTCGCCGGACCTCAACTACTCCTCGGCGGTGGACGCCGATACCTGGATTCCGATCAAACCCAATACAGACGCGGCCCTTTATCTCGCCGTCGCCCATACCTGGATCGCCGAGGACAGCTACGACAAAGAATACGTCGCCAGCCATACCGTCGGCTTCGACGCGTTCCGGGCGCATGTGCTGGGCGAGGATGACGGCATCGAAAAGACGGCCGCCTGGGGCGAAGAGATGACCGGCGTTCCGGCGCACACCATCAAGGCGCTGGCGCGTGAGTGGGCCCGCAAGAAAACCACTCTTTCCGTCTATTTTGGCGGGCCCAAGGTGCGCGGGACCCTTTCCCACCTGGCGACGCGGATGGAAGCCTATGTGCTCGCGATGCAGGGTATTGGCAAGCCGGGGCGTCAGTTCCTCCGCATCGGTGCGCCGTCGTTTTACAAGAAGGACATAGCGCAGGTGCCGCGTTATCCGGAAGTGGATTTCAAGGGCTTGGCGCTGAACCCCATGATCGAATACGCGATCGGCCATGCGCCGGTATCGCCGTCGTTTGTCCCCCGCACGCTGGCCACCGATGCGATCCTTAACAAACAGACCGAATGGAAAGGCACGACGTCGGCACTTGCCAAGTCAGAGGACCAGTTCACGACCTACAAGTTCCCGCCCTCCCCCGACCATCCCGGAATCCACATGGTCTGGAACGAGAACGGCAGCCAGCCGGGAAGCTGGGGAAACGGCTGGGACTGGCTCAACGCGCTTCGCAGTCCTCAGATCGAGTGTGTCGTCGGGATTCACCCGTGGCTGGAGAACGATCTCGGCTTTTCGGACCTGATCCTCCCCGCCCAGACGACGTATGAACATAACGACCTGGTTATCGTACAGCGAAGCGACATTCTCGGGATGTTTTACCAGGAGCAGGCGATAGAGCCGGTCGGCGATTCGTTGAGCGATTTCGAAATCCATCGGCAGATCGGATTGAAACTCGGACTCGACGAAGCCTTTGCGCCCGCCGAAGACTGGCTGCAAAAAGCTTATGAGGGCACCATCGCCTTCACCAAACACAACATAAGCTGGGAAGAATTCAAGGAACGTAAGTTCATAATTTACGACAGCCCGACCTGGGAGGAGTGGCTCGATATCAAGAAAGAAGCCGGCTTCTCCGAACGGGGCGGCGGGATGTCCCAGTTCTGGGAGAAAGGCGAAGGCCTAGAAACGCCGTCGGGGAAGATAGAATTCGTGTCTTCGCTGATCACCGAGCACGACCCGGAAAATAAGGAACGCCCGCCTGTGGCGAAGTGGGTGTCGCATGCTGAATCGCCTGACCGGCCGAAGGCGAAGGATTACCCTCTGATCGTGATGTCGAATCATGCGCGTTATCGTTTTCACGTACAGGGCGACGATATTCCCTGGATCAGGGAATTGCAGAAAGTTCAGGGCTCGGACGGATACCATTACGAGGCGTGCTGGATAAACCCCGCCGATGCGGCCGCCAGAAACATCGAGAACGGCGATATTCTGAAGGTCTATAACGACCGTGGTGCTGTCCTGGTCGGCGCCTTTGTGACCGAACGGATTATCGCCGGTGCGATCTCTGTGGATCACGGCGCCAAGATGGACCTCGTCTCGCTGAAGAACGAACAGGTGGACCGCGGCGGCTCAATCAACCTGATTTCGCCGACACCGAAAGAAAAATATGGCAACGGCGAGATCAATATTCCGGAAATGAACGTCACCGGATTTCTCGCCCAGGCTGAAAAGGTCGATCCCGCGGACATCAACCCCGGTACGTTGAGTTCTGCGGCGAACAGTAAAACGGGGAGCGTTTGACCATGGCAAACAGGGAATTTCTGGTCGATGTGGATAAATGCACCGGCTGCAATCTGTGTGTGGTTTCGTGCAAGGATGAACATGTCGACAGCGCCTATGCGCCATGGTCGGTTCCACAACCCGAAACCGGACAGTTCTGGGTCGAGGTGAAGCCGCTTGAGCGGGGCATCCAGCCGCGCGTACGCGTCTCGTATATGCCGACATTCTGCCAGCATTGCGCCGATGCGCCCTGTATCCCGGCCTGTCCGGATGATGCGATCAAAACCCGTGACGACGGTCTCGTCTGGATCGATCCCAAGTCCTGTACCGGCTGCGGAGAGTGCGAACCTGCCTGCCCGTACGATGTGATCTACTTCAACAAAGACGCCAACATCGCGCAAAAATGTACCGGCTGCGCGCATCGGGTCGACGACGGTCTGTTGCCACGCTGCGTTGAAGCGTGCCCGCATGACGCGATCCTGTTCGGCGATGAGGGCGCATTCAAGGGCGACGGGCATGAAATCCTGAAGCCCGAGCATGAGGCGAACCCGCGTGTGTTGTGGCAGGGCCTGCCCAGCCCCTGGGTTGCCGGTGCCGTGATCGATCCCGACCAGGACGAGGTGATCATCGGCGCGACGATCGCCGTGCACGATCTTGCCGATAATACGTCACGCGAGGCGCAGACGGACGAGTTCGGCGAATTCTGGGTCAGGGGGTTGTCCAAGGGACGATCCTATCGCGTGGAAATCGCAGCCGAGGGATACAAAAGCGTGACCCGGGACGTCACCACCGACGGGGACCGGGATTTGGGGACGGTCGCGCTGAGCAGTGAATAACTCACAGACGGTGTCAGCACGCATTCGGTAAGGGTAAGCCTGTGCAGCGTAGAGCGTCGTCTCCGCGAGTGTGAAACCCGTTTCGCGTCACGATAGACAAGAGTGCGGCGAAGACCAGGTATTTGCCCGATAATCCGGTGATTGCCTGTTGCCGGAAACGGACCTGATGGATCAGGCTGATTTATGTGCACTTGCGACCCGGAGCGGACATTCCGCAAATCAGAACGGCGGATCAAACTATCGCCACCATTGTCGTATCGAGAGTTCGAATCCTTCTTTCTCCGGGCTAACCGTTCGCTACGTCCGCCCTGTACTCTTCCAGCACTTCCGCCATCAACTGAATATCGCTTTCAAACGTTTCGGGCAACAACGGCCCGAAACTGAAGCGGAACATATTCATATAGGGACTCTCGTACGCTGGGTCCTTTGAGTGCGGCCTGCCCATGTCACAATCCCGGCCGGCCAATATCGCTGCGCCGCGTTTGTAGAGGCGCTTGTTCAGCTCATCGCAGTTCAAGCCTTCCGGCAACTGCATCCAGTGATAAAACCCACCGTCACCGGTGAATACTTTCAGACCCATCTTCTCGAAGGCTTCGCCGTAGCGTTGCCGCTGCCAGTTGTAGTGTTCTTCAACCGCTTTGCGTTGTTGCTCAACACGCTTCGGCTCAAACAACTGCACTGCATACAGCTGACTCGGATGCGAAACACCGCCCATGCCGAAGGAGCTGAAGTTCGAGAGCGTCTCAATGTTTTTCTTCGACGCAATAATCCAGCCGATGCGAATGCCCGGACACTGCAAGCCCTTGGTACACGCGCCCGAAAGAAACACATTGGAATTGTCGAGGTCGTTCACATACTGCAGACCACTCACCGACGGCGAGTGATACATCTCGTAGGCCTCATCCAACAGAATCCCGTTCTGCGACGCCTCCGCCATCTGCATGAGTTCTCGCAGTTCATCGGCAACCCGCGCATGCCCGGTTGGATTGCTAGGGTTGGAGATCACCGGAAACAATTTAGTCTTGTGATTCAAACCGGCGCGATCGAAATACTCTGCATTCGTCGGATGAAAATTATTCTCCGGCGTCATCGCAACGGTTTTCCAGTCGCAACCCGTCTGCGTCAGAATATCCAGGTATGCCGGCCACTCGACATTGCCAATACGAATCTGAATGTCTTTCTTCAGGAAAGAAAGCACGGAGTAAATACCCGGTCGACCGCCAGCAAAAATCATCACGTTATCCGGCGTGATGCTCGAGCCGTAATACGTGTTGTAGTAGTTGACTATGGCCTCGCGTAGCAGCGGATGGCCCCACGCTTTCGGATACAACCGGTCTTCCCATGTGACATCGACAGCCGCCGGCAAATCCGGTCCGTTGAATTTCTCCAATGGTGTGGTCAACGGAAACCCCTGTGACCATGGATGGGTGCCTTCGGTGCCCATAAATTGCCCATAAGAGTCCGCAAACGCATACAGCGTCTCATAGATCCCCATGGGTGGGACGTCATCGAGAAGAAATGAATTTGTTGTCGTCATGTTTTATCCGTCAAGTAGAAATCAGATATCGCCTTGCACCAGTTGTCCCTGTAACACAACCGCATCCGGCATTGTCAGACTAATCCAATCTGAAAGTCTGATCTCGTGAGTTTTCGCCGTTTTGAGTCCCGCCCTGCTTGGTCAACGCCAAGCGAACTGCCATGTAATGCCTAAACCCAATGAGGGGAAGGCGGCGGAAGCTGGGGCAGTTCGTTTGCTCTGACAATACCATTTTAGAGACTAGTACGCATTAGCCTGACAGTACCCTCCTCCGGCATCGGTCCCTCAGCGGTGTTCGAAGTTAACACCCGCCCCCGCCCTTCTTCCGGCAACGCTGAGGCAAAAATCTCACCGTCCACATTCGGTTTTCGGCCTTTTGCATGATAGCCTGATTGGACAATGAAACCCCGGACCTGCCGGCCGACCCCACGTGACACCGTTGCGCGGGAACAGGAGAGGTGTGTCTGGTACCGGAGAGCACATGACGTTCAGATACCCCCATTCTTCGACACCACCGGCTGCGACGCGCCCGGACCGGCCGTTCGGGTGCATCCCCTTCGGGTGCATGGGGTTGAATTGCGCGTTGGCGAATTCGCGTTTATTCGCCGCGCAGGGTTGGGCATAGTAGTCAAAACAGAATAACGCGCTTCGCGGCGATCCTCGCCGGGCCGGCGCCGGAGGTAAGGGACAGGATGGACACGTTCGACAAAACACGCGCCGGATCGGCTGAAAGCTGGCTGTCGGATTTCAGCGCGGCGCTCTCCGCCGCCGATGCGGACGCGGTGGCGGCCCTGTTTCATCCCGACAGTCACTGGCGCGACCTTCTGGCCTTTACCTGGCATATCTCGACCGTCAGCGGGCCGGCGAAAATCGCTGACGCCCTCGCCGGCCGGGCAGGCGAACTGGAGCCCCGGTCCTTCCATGTAGATTACGACGCGACACCGCCCCGGATGGTGACGCGCGGCGGCCGGGAAGATGTCCTGGAAGCGGTCTTCAGGTTCACCACGAAGACCGGGCGATGCAGCGGCGTGCTGCGCATGATCGCCGACGAGGCGGATGCGGGCCGGCTGAAAGCCTGGACGATCCTGACCGCGCTGGATGAAATATCCGGCTTCGGGGAAGCCATCGGGACGGCGCGGCCGTCGGGCGAGGTCTATTCCCGGGATTTCAGCGGACCGAACTGGCTCGACCGGCGGCAAATCGCGATGGCCTACGAAGACCGTGAGCCGGAGGTCCTGGTCGTCGGCGGCGGCCAGGCCGGCCTGTCGATTGCGGCGCGGCTGATCCAGCTCGGCGTCGATACGCTGATCGTCGACAAGGAGGAACGCGTCGGCGACAACTGGCGCAACCGCTACCACGCGCTGGTGCTTCACAACCAGGTGCATGTGAACCACCTGCCCTATATGCCGTTCCCGCCGAACTGGCCGACCTACATCCCCAAGGACAAGCTGGCCGGCTGGTTCGAATACTATGCCGAGGCGATGGAGCTGAATTTCTGGACCGAGACCGAATTCAGCGGCGGGACATACAGCGAGGAAGACGGCCGCTGGCATGTGGACCTGCGCCAACCCGGCGGGACCCGCACCATGCGGCCCCGGCATGTCGTCATGGCAACCAGCGTCACCGGCATTCCCAACCTGCCGACGATCCCGACGCTGGAGCATTTCAAGGGCGAGGTCATCCATTCCAGCGCCTATACCGGCGCGCAAAGCCGCAAGGACAAACGCGTCCTGATCATCGGCACCGGCACCAGCGCCCACGATATGGCCCAGGACCTGCAGTCCAACGGAGCGACCGTTTCGCTGATCCAGCGGGGCGCGACCAGCGTCATCAATGTCGAGCCGAGCGCGCAGCTTCCCTACACCCTGTATGATGAAGGCCTGACGCTGGAGACCGCGGACCTGATCGCCACGGCGACGCCCTACGAGCCGCTCAAGGCGGCGCACGCGGCGATGGCCGTCGAATCGACGCGGCTCGACAGGGACATGCTGGAGGCGCTCGAGAAAAAGGGCTTCAGAATAGACCATGAAGACAAGACCGGCTGGCAGTTCAAATTCATGAACCGCGGCGGCGGCTATTATTTCAATGTCGGCTGCTCCGACCTGATCATCGACGGCAAGGTCGGGCTGATCCAGTTCGACGACATCGAGACCTTTGTCGCCGACGGGGCGAAACTGAAGAACGGCGAGGTGATTCCAGCCGACACGGTGATCCTGGCGACGGGTTTCAAGGGACAGGAGGAAAACATCAGACGCCTGCTCGGCGATGACGTCGCCGAGCGCATCGGCCCGATCTGGGGGTTCGGCGATGACAGCCAGGAGCTGCGGAACCTGTGGATGCGCACCCGGCAGCCCGGCCTCTGGTTCATCGCCGGCAGCTTCGCGCAGTGCCGGATATTCTCGAAATACCTGGCGCTGCAGATAAAGGCCTGTCAGGAGGGCATGATCGCGCCCGTGAAGCCGGACGATCTGCCCTGATCCCGTCCGGCCGGTTCGCCCGACGCGCAGCTATTTAAACGACCGCGCGTCCACCAGTTCCGTCTCGATCATGGACGGGCGCCGATTGAACATATCGAACCAGGCCGCCAGCGACGGGTTGTCGGCACGCCAGTCGTCTTCCGGGAAAGTCTGGTCGGCAAAGGACAGGGCCACCGCGACGGAGATCGTCCCGACATCGACCGCCTCGCCGAAGGAAGCCGCTTCCTGTTCGAGCGCCGCGATCCCGTTGAAAACAATCGATTTATTATGGGCGAGAATGCCGGCGGATTGTCGTTCGGGCTTTTTGAGGCTCTCGACAAAACATGCCACCATGCTCTCCATCATCCCGTCCGCCGTCGCCTGGCGGCGCAGGACGGTCCACCGCGCATCGCCCGATTTCGGCAGCATTTCGGGCCCGTCGCAGACGGTATCGAGATATTCCATGATGACCGGGGAATCGAAGACCGGATGGCCGTCATCGGTCACCAGACAGGGAATCTTGCCGAGCGGGTTCGGCAGGGCCGCCCGGTCCTCGCGGCTGAGCGGATTCGATTTCTCCTTCTCGATGGCATCCTCGATGCCCTTTTCCTTCATCAAGACGACGACCTTGCGCACGAAAGGCGATGTGGGGGACCAACGGAGCTTCATGATACCAACCTTAAAAATTGTCTTTTTGCGTGCGAACCTCGGCGAAGACCTCCACCGGCGTCTTTCCCTCCATGCCGAGCACCCTGGCGAGTTCCGGGTCATCCGCCCGCAGGAACGGATTGGTCCGGCGCTCGACGCCCATCAGCGACGGCACGGTCGACACACCGGCGTCCCGGCGCTGCCCGATCTGCTTGGCATAGGCCTGAAGCGCCGCATTGTCCGGATCGACATGCAGCGCGAACCTGGCGTTCGCCGCGGTATATTCATGGGCGCAGTACACCCAGGTATCGTCGGGCACTTCCTTGAATTTGGAAATCGATTCATACATCTGTTCGTGCGTTCCCTCGAACACGCGCCCGCAGCCCAGCGCAAACAGGGTATCGCCGCAGAACAGCGCCTGGCTCTCCGCGAACCAGTAGGCGATGTGCCCCGCCGTGTGTCCCGGCACGTCCCAGACCTTTGCCTCGGCCTCGTACAGCTTGAAGGTCTCTCCGTCGGCGACCTCGACGTCTATCATCGGAATACGGTCGCGATCAGCCTTGGGACCGACCACCGTACAGCCCGTCTTTTCCTTGATCTCCAGCACACCGCCGACATGGTCGTTGTGATGATGAGTTGTCAGGATATGGGTGAGGTTCCAGTTGAACATGTCGAGCGTGTCCAGAACCGGTTCCGCATCCGACGGATCGACGACCGCCGCATTGCCTGAAGAACTTTCCCGCAACAGGTAGACATAGTTGTCGGACCGGGTGGGAATCTGGTGGATTTCAAGTGTCGACATCGGGGCTGCCTCCGGGCGTCTTGGGGAAAACGGTCCTGAAACCTATCAAAACGGTCGGCCAGCGCCAACCGCCCGGCGCTTTTATCGACACGGAATTTCTTTCCCTGTGGCCCGCCCCGGCGCATATTGGCGCCATGTACAACGATGTCGTTGATCTTCGCGATTTCTATAATACCCCGCTCGGGCATGCGGCGCAGCGCGTTGTGCGGGGGTATATCCGCACCGCCTGGCCCAATGTAAGCGGCATGAGCGTCGCCGGTATCGGCTATGCGACACCCTATATGCGGCGTTTCCACGACGAGGCCGAACGCGCCATCGCCGTGATGCCGGCGCAGCAGGGCGTCATCCGGTGGCCTCCCGGGGACAGAAACGTCGTCTGTCTGTCGCCCGAGGACGATCTGCCGCTGCCGGATGTGTCCATGGATCGTGTCCTGCTGGTCCACGCGGTGGAATGTTCGGAGCAGCTCCGCAAGCTGCTGCGCGAAGTCTGGCGCATCATGGCAGATGGCGGGCGCGTTCTCATCGTGGTGCCGAACCGGCGCGGGATCTGGGCCCGCCTGGATCACACGCCTTTCGGCCACGGGCATCCCTATACCCCGGGTCAGGTGTCCCGTTTGCTGCGGGATAATCTCTTCCAGCCGGAACAAACGGTATCAGGGCTTTTTGTCCCGCCCAGCCGCTCGCGTATGGCGCTGGCATCGGCGCCGGCAATCGAGAAAATCGGTGCCCGCTGGTTCCAGTCATTCGGCGGCGTGTTGATACTGGAAGCGCAAAAACAGATTTACGCCGGATCGACGACCGGTATCCCGGAGAAAAAGCCCCGGCGCGCATATGTCAGGGTTGTTGGCGGCACCGAACGCAGATCCGCGATCCGCACAGACCGGTCACCGACGCCACCGGATTGATCCT
>JAYOMI010000018.1:0-330 GCA_038120765.1 Rhodospirillaceae bacterium | reverse complement strand
ACTGACGCCGGCTTCCTATTCCCGGGTAAGGACGAAAATCGCTTCCTCGCCGCGCAGATTGGCGGCCGCGCGGGCGGAATTGAGTTCCCGTCCGACGCCGGAGCGCGACAGCGAAAGCGCGCGCTGCACCGTCAGACCGAGGTCCTCGCACATCAGCGAGAAATCGCGGATCGTGCAGAGATGAATGTTCGGCGTATCGTGCCAGGCATACCCGTCATCGCCGAGAACCGGCATGCGCCCGTCCGTCAGCAACTTAAGCCTTACGCGCCAATGGCCGAAATTCGTGAACGAGACGATCGCGTGGCGGCCGATACGCACCAGATGGGACAC
>JAYOMI010000017.1:0-49782 GCA_038120765.1 Rhodospirillaceae bacterium | reverse complement strand
CAACATGCGACCGCCAGTGCCAGAAACTCTAACCACAAATGGCATTGAACTTGGGGGCTAGACAGGACGACCTCCCGGAATACCAGGCCGTCCTGACCCGGATAAACCGTGACGGCATCGCGGCCCTGCGCGCGGAAGAACGTACCATGCTGCTGTCCTTGCCGTTCAAGGTATCGCCCGCGCGCCACCGCCTCGGCGTTATCGACGACGACCTGCAACAGCGCATTCTCAAAGCCCGCAAGGCATTCGCCGACAATTTGCCGGACGAATACCGGGGCATGGTCGAATTCTTCGATGTCGGTGCATATAACGCCGCCGCATCGCTGCAGGACAATATTCTGTTCGGTAAACTGGCCTACGGTCAGGTGCGCGGTGGCGAACGCGTGGGGGAAATTATCGCCCAGGTGATCGACGATCTGGGTCTCCGCGCCGCGGTGATGGAAGTCGGCCTGAGTTTCCATGCCGGCAATGGCGGCGGGCGGCTGTCGGGCGCCCAGCGGCAGAAGCTCGGTATTGCACGCGCCATCCTGAAACGTCCGGACGTGCTGATCCTCAACGAGGCGACGGGCGGCCTGGACGGGGCGGCGCAGAACGCCATCCTTGCAGGTCTCAAACGTGAGTTCGACGGTCGCGGTCTGATCTGGGCGGTGCACCGTCCGTCCATGGCGGCGGAGTTCGACCGCGCCGTGGTGATGAAATCGGGCCAAGTGATCGAACAGGGACCGTTCGAAGAACTGAACCGTGAAGGTACCGCTCTTTATGACCTGATCAAGGCCGAATAGGTTTGGCGCAATGACATTGAAACAGACGACCCGTATGATTTTCACATACAAGTCCAGGAGAGAGATGTGAGCCTGAACGAAGAGGTCGAGGCCCTACGCAGCGTTCCGCTGTTTGCGAAGATCGAACCGTCCAAACTCAAACTGCTCGCCTTCACCAGCGAACGGCTGACCTTCCCCGCTGGCCAGGAACTGTTTCATCAGGGCGATCCCGGCGATGCCGCCTATATCATTCTCGATGGCCAGGCCGATGTCGTGGTCGATACCCCGAATGGGGAACTTTCCGTCGCAAAGGTCAGCATGAACGACTTCGTCGGCGAGATCGCGATCCTCATCGATGTGCCCCGCACGGCGACGATCCGCGCCGAAACCGACCTGACGACGCTGGCGATTACAAAGGATCTGTTTTTCCGGCTGATCAGCGAATTCCCGGACATGTCCGTCGAAATCATGCGCGAGCTTGCCCACAGGCTGGAAGCCACCACGGCGCAACTGCGCGAAGCCAATAGCGGCAAGTGAACACAAAAAGCGCTGCGCGCCCTGCAGGCGAACGGAGCTATCACAAACAATATGGAACAGACGGATACAGATGAGCAGACTCGATTCCTTTATCCGCCGCGTCTCCGCACAGCGCGACTGCCTCAACATGGCGAAAGACATGATTGTCGACGTGCCCGGTCCGATCCTGGAACTCGGCCTCGGCAACGGCCGCACCTTCGATCACCTGCGTGAGCTGTTCCCCGACCGCGAGATTTTCGTCTTTGACCAGCGCGTCGCCGCGCACCCGGACTGCATCCCGGACGAAGACCATATGATTATCGGCGACGTCACCGAAACCCTGAAAAGAGCGCTGAACCGTATCGGTGCACAGGCGGCGCTTGCCCATTGCGATATCGGCTCCAGCAGGCGTGATCTGAAGGCAAAACTGGTCAGCACCATCGCGCCTCTGGTAGACGCGCTGATGGCGCCGGGCGGCCTGGTCTGCAGCGATCAGGAATATTCTGTCAGCAACTGGGAAGCCCAGCCGCTGCCCGAAGGCGTGAATCCGGGCCGGTATTATATTAACCGGGTCACCCGTTAAAACGGGGTCCCGGTTTTACCCCAACTTCACCTGCCGTAACCGCAGCGCATTCCCGACCACCGACACCGATGACAGGCTCATCGCCGCTGCAGCGAACATCGGCGACAGCAGGATGCCAAAGACCGGGAACAGGACGCCCGCAGCAATAGGCACGCCTGCGGTGTTGTAGACAAAGGCGAAGAACAGGTTCTGGTGGATATTCGCCATGGTGGCTTTCGCCAGCAGGCGCGCCCGCACGATGCCGGTCAGATCGCCTTTAACCAGCGTAATTCCGGCACTTTCGATGGCGACATCGGCGCCGGTACCCATGGCAATGCCGACATCGGCCTGGGCCAGCGCGGGCGCATCGTTCACGCCGTCACCGGCCATCGCGACCTTCGCGCCCGCTGCCTGTAATTCCGCAATCAGGGCGCCCTTGTCTTCGGGGAGCAGATCGGCTTGGACGTCATCGATGCCGAGTTTTGCCGCAACAGCCTTCGCGGTGCGGATATTGTCGCCGGTGGCCATCACGATTTTCAGACCGCTGGCATGCAGACGGGCAAGTGCATCGGGCGTTGAATCCTTGATCGGGTCGGCGACCGCAATCAGGCCTGCCAGCACGCCGTCGATGGCGACGAACATGGCCGTTTCTCCTGCGTCCCGGCGCGTATCGGCTTCCGCCGCGATGGGCACCGTGTCGATACCTGCATCGTCAAGCAGCGCCCGGTTGCCCAGCAGAATGCGCTTGCCATCGACCATGCCCGAAACCCCCTTGCCGGTCACAGCATCGAAATCCTGTGCGTCGGACAGGGCAAGGTCGCGATCGGCTGCACCGCTCAGGATGGCCTCGGCGAGCGGATGTTCGGACCCCCGTTCCAGGCTGGCAGCGAGGCGCAGAATGTCGTCCTTGTCCTGACCCGTCGCAGCGACGACCGCAGACAATGCGGGCTTGCCGGCGGTCAGCGTGCCGGTCTTGTCGATGACCAGGGTATCCACCCGGGAAAGCCGTTCCAGCGCTTCCGCATCTCGGATCAGCACACCGGCGCGCGCGCCGCGCCCGGTTGCCGTCATGATCGACATCGGGGTTGCCAGCCCGAGCGCGCAGGGGCAGGCAACAATCAGCACAGATACGGCGACGACCACCGCATAGGCGAGCGACGGTTCGGGGCCCAAAGCGGCCCAGACGGCAAAGGCGACAATCGCGCTCAGCACCACCGCGGGTACGAATATTCCCGCCACCCGGTCGGCAACCTTCTGCACCGGCGCACGACTGCGCTGGGCGGCGGCGACCATGTCGACGATACGCGACAGCATCGTATCTGCACCCACATGGGTCGCTTCCATGATCAGCCCACCGGTACCGTTCATGGTGGCACCCGTTACGCTATCGCCGATATTTTTCTCGACCGGTACAGGTTCACCGGTCAGCATGGATTCGTCGACCGACGAGCGGCCATCGACCACGACACCGTCAACAGGGATTTTCTCGCCCGGACGGACACGCAAGAGGTCGCCGGTTTTGACTTCTTCAAGAGCGATTTCGACCTCGGTCCCATCGTCTTTTACAAGGCGCGCAGACTTGGCCGCCAGATCCAGCAGGGCGCGCAGGGCGCTGCCTGTCTGTTCCCGCGCGCGAAGTTCCAGCATCTGGCCGAGCAGGACAAGCACGATAATAACAGCCGCGGCTTCGAAATAGACGCCGACCGAGCCATCGGGCTGTCGGAATCCGTCCGGGAAAATGCCGGGCGCAATCGTCGCCGCAACGCTGAACACGAATGCCGCGCTGACGCCGAGAGCGATCAGCGTGAACATGTTGAGGTTCCATGTGATCACGGAACGCACGCCTCGCACCAGAAACGGCCAGCCGCACCACAGCACGACCGGCGTCGCGAGAACCAGTTCGACCCATGCCGCGACAGGTACGTCGCCGAACCCGGAGAGCCAGTCCTTTACGGGAAGACCGACCATCGGCCCCATGGACACGGCGACCAGCGGCACGGCCAGAACAGCGCCCACGACAAAGCGCCGGGTAAAATCGACCAGTTCGGGGTTCGGACCGGCATCGGCGGGCGGGATGCCCATCGGTTCCAGCGCCATGCCGCAGATCGGGCAGCTGCCGGGACCTTCCTGAATGATTTCCGGGTCCATCGGACAGGTAAACATCGTGCCGGCGGGCGCGTCTTCGGCGGCTTTCAGATGCGCGCCGGACAGATAATGTTCGGGATCGCCGGCAAAACGGTCGCAGCAGCGCTGGCCGCAGAAATGATAGGTTTCGCCATCGTATTCGTGACGCGGTTTCCCCGCAGTCAGGTCCACGGTCATGCCGCAGACAGGGTCCGTGGCGATTTCGATGTCGGTCTGGTCGGTGTTTTCCATAATGTCATGTAGACCCGGGCCGCGTCCCGGGCAAGAGGCAGGGCCCGGGTGTCAGATGTCGATATCCGCCCATACGGGTGCGTGATCCGATGGTTTTTCCCAGCCGCGGGCATCCAAGTAGACGCCTGCATCGGTAACCTTGCCCGCCAGTGCGGGGCTGACCCAGATATGGTCCAGCCGCCGGCCCTTGTCGCTGCCGGGCCATTCACGGTTCCGGTAGCTCCACCAGGAATAGAGCTTCTCGTCTTCCGGCACGATCGCGCGGATCGCGTCGACCCAGCCATGCGCCGCGCGCCAGGCTTCAAGTGCTTCAACCTCGACCGGTGTATGGCTGACGACTTTGAGCAGTTGCTTGTGCGACCACACATCGTTTTCATGCGGCGCGATGTTGAGGTCGCCGACCATGATATGCTGGCTTTTCCCGGGCAGTTTCGCCGACCAGTCGGCCGCTTCCTTCAGGAAGTCCAGCTTGTGGGCGAATTTTTCGTTGATCGCTGGGTCCGGCTCGTCGCCGCCGGCAGGCACATAGAAATTATGCAGGACCGTCTGGTTGCCGATCTCGGCGGCCACGTGTCGGCAGTCATCGCGCGCGCACCAGTCCCGGCTGCCGCCATCCGTCATGGCCGTATTGGAGAGGATCGCAACACCGTTATAGCCCTTCATGCCGCGCACGAGATGCTGGGTAAATCCTGCTTCCGTAATCGCGTCAGCCGGAAAATCCGAATCCTGCGCCTTGATTTCCTGGAGACACAGAAAATCCGGCTGCAGCGCATCGGCGACTTTCTTCAGCGTATCGATGCGCAGGCGAACGGAGTTGATATTCCAGGAAACGATACGCATGCAGGTCGCCTTCGGTCTTCCGGTTATTCGGCGGCGATTGGTTTGCCGGTACGCGCTGCCGCACGCTCTCGGCAGGCGCTGCCGAATTCGCGCCAAAGGGCCAGTGACAATGCATTCTTCTCGAAGCGCCATTCAGCATGCCATTGCACACCGACACAGAACGCCCGGGACGATGTATGACGGATACCCTCGGTGACGCCGTCCAGCGACACACATTCGATTTCGAACCCGGGAGCAAGCTTGTCCACGGCCTGGGCGTGCAGCGAATTGACCATGATTTCGCGCGCGCCGCACAGCTTGTGAAAAAGCCCGTCTTCCAGGGTAACGACCAGATGGCGCTCGCTGAATTTATGCTCGAGGTCGCCCTCACGCGGCATGCGATGATCGTTAAAGCCCTCGACCTCATGGACCCGGTAATGCAGCGAACCGCCCATCGCGACATTGATTTCCTGGATGCCGCGGCAGGAGCCGAAGACCGGCACACCCTGTTCGACGCAGGCGCGGATGAGCGGCAACACTGTCTTGTCCCGCATCGGATCGCGGATTTCATCTTCAGGAAACGGCGGGCCGTCGTAATGATGCGGCTCGACGTTCGCGCGGCCGCCGGTCAGCATCAATCCGTCCAGCCGGCTGGCGAGATCGGCGAAATCGTAATCTTCCGCAAGGGCCGGAATTACCATCGGCATCGCACCCGCGCCGTCCGCGACGGCGCGGATATACCGTTCTCCGGCGCCGTGCTGCGCCATGGAATGGCTTGGGAGAAAAATCTGGCTCGCGGGGATACCGACAAGCGGTTTCGGGGAATTTTCAGGCATGGATAATGGCTATCACGTCACCGCACTGTCGGCAATATACATGACCGGGAAACGCCGAATATCATGCCTCTGGTCTCAGTTCGAATTCAATTCGCGTTCGAACTTCGATTCGTCGAAAACAAACACTTCCCCGGGGATCGAGACGTTGAATGCCGGACCGACAAGGCTGACCGAGGTCGAAATACCCTGGACGTCCGTGACGGTCCATTTATGCAGCGCAAGCGGGTTATCGGAAAAGGTGAGAATGAATCGGCCCGCATCGGGCTCGTCCGTCTGGTACAGAGACACGGAAATCGTCTGTGCCCCCCGGATGACACGCTCGACCGTAATATCCCCGCTGAGGGTGATCCGATCGCGCACCAGGAACGCCGCCGGCGTCGATTTCAACGGCACATACCAGACGGCTTCAAGGTCCGTATCGACATGGGCGAGCCAGTTTCCATTCGCATAGACCTGGATATTGGACGGTTCGATATACTGGAGGCGGAGACGTTTGGGCCGCTCTATATAGATCGTACCTTCCGCTGCGCGGCCGCCGCTCGAAAGCTGCACAAACCTGCTTCGCAGGGAATCGATCGTGTTCAGATAGGCCTCTATTCGCGCGATATCAGCCCTGTCCTGATCCGTGATGCGATAGATTGCCGTCGCGGGCGGGGCAAAGCCTACGATCAAAAACACAGCAACGAGTATGCGGGCAAGGCCGGTCATGATGGGTATATAGGCACGCGACAAGGCAATTGTAAGGCAGCAGGCTCCAGCCACCTTGTTCACATCTCCGCGTTGTCGATATCGCGTGCCAGCACTTGGCGCTTGCCGGCATGGTTGGCGCGGCTGATCACGCCCTCCGCCTCCATCCGCTCGATAATGCGGGCGGCACGGTTATAGCCGATCTGCAAATGACGCTGAACGAAGCTGGTAGACGCCTTGCGTTCACGGCACACAACCTCGACCGCTCGGTCGTACATTTCGTCATCGCCCGACCCGCCGCCGGATCCGCTGCTATCGTCGCCCGAAGGGATGAAGGGACTTTCGTGATCGCCCTCGGTGACCTCCTCGATATAATCGGGCTCCGCCTGCGTCCGCAGGAAACTGACGACCCGCTCGACGGCCTCATCCGATGCAAACGGCCCATGGACGCGGCTGATCCGCCCGCCACCCGCCATATACAGCATGTCGCCCTGACCAAGCAGCTGTTCGGCGCCGCCCTCACCGAGGATGGTGCGGCTGTCGATCTTGGACGTCACCTGGAAGGAAATCCGTGTCGGGAAGTTCGCCTTGATCGTGCCGGTGATGACATCGACGGACGGACGCTGTGTCGCCATGATCACATGAATGCCGGCGGCACGCGCCATCTGTGCGAGGCGCTGGACCGCGCCCTCGACCTCCTTGCCCGCGACGAGCATCAGGTCGGCCATTTCATCGACGATCACGACGATATACGGCAGCGGATTCATGTCGTAAGCCTGCTCTTCGTAGATCGGCTCGCCGCTGTCGGGATCGAAGCCGGTCTGGACCGAGCGCATCAACGTCTCGCCTTTCTTGGCGGCTTCGGTGATACGCTGATTGTATCCATTGATATTTCTGACGCCGAGATTGGACATCGCGCGATACCGGTTTTCCATCTCGCGGACAGCCCAGCGCAGGGCGACCACCGCCTTGGACGGGTCCGTGACCACCGGTGACAGCAGATGCGGGATACCGTCATAGACCGACAGTTCGAGCATCTTCGGATCGATCATGATGAACCGGCACTGTTCCGGTGTCAGCCGGTAAAGCAGCGACAGGATCATGGTATTCACCGCCACGGACTTGCCGGAACCGGTCGTACCTGCGATCAGCAGATGGGGCATCCGCGCCAGATCGACCATGCTGGGTCCGCCGCCGATATCCTTGCCGAGAACAAGTGTGAGCGCGCCTGTATGTTTTTCGAAATCCTTGGATTCGACCAGTTCGCGGAGCGTTACCAGTTCACGGGATGCATTCGGCAATTCGATGCCGATAACGTTCTTGCCGGGGACCACGGCAACACGTACCGACACCGCACTCATTGACCGGGCGATATCGTCGGCGAGGCTGATGACGCGCGATGACTTGGTGCCGGGCGCCGGTTCAAGTTCGTACAGGGTGACCACTGGCCCCGGGCGCACCTTGACGATACGGCCGCGGACGCCGAAATCCTCAAGTACGGATTCCAGAAGCCGGGCATTTTCGGAAAGGGCGTCCTCATCCTGCTTGTTCTGGCCATAATCCTCTGGCGGCTCGTCAAGAACGTCGAGCGGCGGCAGCGTGTATTCGCCGGTATCGAGATCAAGCCGCCGCTGATCGGCTTCCGTAGCGCGTTTGCCCGCTGCCGGTTTCTTTCGCCTCGGCGTGACAATCTTTTTCTTTTCCGGTTTTTCATCCGGATCGTCGTTACGACCGCGCGGCGCGCGCAGCTTCGGTTCCCGGCGGCGGCTCCCGTAAGGATCGGCTTCAACCGTTTCCGGTTCTACCTCCGCATCAGGAAAATCGTGCACCCGCCTGTCGCCAGAAGCCGGAAGGCGCATACGACGGAACAGGGACCACGACGCGCCGCTGACCCGCTGTGCCATCCGTCTCGACCAGCGGCCGCCGGACAGGCCGGCACTAGCCGTACTGCCGCCAAGCTGACCGACGCGCCGGATATTGATAATCCATTCATCGCGGCTCAGACCGAGGGTCAGGGCGAATGACAGGATCGCAAGAATACCGAGGCTCAGGGAGACCGGCCATAGCGGGCTGCCGAGGCCGGCGGCAAGGGCGCCGATGTCGGCAAACAGGACCGAACCGGTGATACCGCCGAGACCGATTTTCAGCGGCCAGAATGAAGGCGCATCGATTGCGGCAAGCGCAATCGTGGCAAGGAGCAGGGTCGTCGGCAACGCCGCAAGCCTGAGCCAGATCCGGCCCATCCCGCGATGGGCGCCGATCCGCCAGCCCCAGACCATCAGGACGAGGCCCGGCAGAATCACGGCGGCGCCAATGCTCTGGATCAGAAAGTCGGCAAGCCATGCGCCGCTGGAGCCCAGCGGGTTGAGAGCCTCGCGGGCAACCGAGTGGTTCCACGAGGGATCGGAGGAGTCATATCCAACAACCGCGACGCTGAGACCCAACCCGCATAGGAAAACGAGAATGCCCACAATCTCCTGGAGACGGCGGCGCAGGAATTCATGTATTTCCGGAGACAGGAAGGCAGAGCGTCCGGCGTTTCGGGTTCGGCTGGCCATGATTTACTCCCGTTTACAGTACTTTGGTGATACGCGTCAGCGCTTCACGGGTGGTTTCCAAGTCGTGCACAAGCGCCAGCCGGATATAACCGGCGCCGGGATGATGTCCGGTCGCTTCGCGCGCGAGATATTCGCCGGGGATAACGCGGATGCCGGCTTCGGCCCACAGCGCGCGGGCGGCTGCTTCGCCATCGCCGACGGAAAGCCAGAGATAGAAACCGCCCTCGGGGCTGTAATATCCGTACTTTCCGCCGAGGATTTCCGCAGCGGCGACGTATTTTTCCGCGTAGATCGCCCGATTGGCAATGACGTGCTCCTCATCGGACCAGAGGGCCGACGCGGCGGCGAGCAGGGGCAGCGGGGGCGGTGCGCCGCCATAATCCCGCAGGCGGGCAAATCGGCGGATCAGGTCTCTGTCGCCCGCGACAAACCCCGACCGTAATCCGGGCGCGCTTGAACGTTTCGACAGGGAATTCATGACCGCGACATTGCGCATCGCTTCGAATCCCCCATCGCCCAGCGCGGCGCAGGCCTCTGCGGCACCGGTCGGCGGCGCACCGTAATAAAGTTCGCTGTAGCATTCGTCGGAGACCAGGAGAAAATCGTGCGCACGGGCGAGGGCGACGAGTTGCTTCATGGTGTCCAGCGAAGCGATGGCGCCCTGGGGATTGGCGGGAGAGCAGTAATAGGCAAGCGCCGTCCGCTCGAGAATTTCCTCGGGAAGCGATTGGAAATCGGGCAGGAAGCCGTTTTCACGGTCGGCCGGCACAAAAACCGGTTCCGCGCCGGCCATCACGGCGGCGCCCAGATAGACCTGATAGAACGGATTGGGCATCAGTACGATGGGCTTCCGGCCGTTCTTGGTTTCGGGCACGGCAGCGAGCGCGATCATGAAAAGCGCTTCCCGCGTCCCCGATACTGGGATCACCATGGTTTCCGGGTCGATCATTTGAGCCGGCAGGCCATACCGCCACGTCAGCCAGCCGGCAATCGCCGCCCGCGCCGGCTCCGTACCTCGCATTGGCGGATACTTTGACCAGCCGGCGGTTTCCCGGGCAACTGTCTCGGCAAGGAACGCCGGCGGCGCGTGCTGCGGCTCTCCCAGGGATAAAGGTATAGGGGTGACACCTGCCGGCGGCTCAAGCGTTCCCAGAAGGGCACGCAGCCTGTCGAAAGGATAATCTCCCACTGCATCCATGCGGGCGTTTAACGGCATTCGCGACCTGCCCACAGAATTGATGCGTTCGTTGTCATAATCACTTCATTAGTCATGGTTTGCGTCGTCGCCGCCATCTTCATCCGGACCCGACACTCCCTGTCTCAGGACGAATTGAGAACAAATCATAAAAACAACTCAGTCCGAATGACTCAGAGCCTTCCGACGCTTCTCTCAGATTCTACATCATCATGGGCAGCTAAGATACTGGTCTACAAGGGGTGGCGTGATTCGTTTGATTCCGGGTTCGTAACGAACATTTGCAGAACATTTGACAGGACGATATCCGGTAGTCGTTGTTTATCAGGGGGATAGGGCATTTCAGGACTGGACGCCATCTGGCGGCGCTAAAAAACCGCCCCGCAGGGCGGCGGGGCGGTTGTCTCCCATATTCGCGGCGGGAGGGATGCGGCGCATGTCGGCAGAACTGCGCCGCCTCGGTTCACCGGAGACCGAACGGCTGGCAGTGCGCCCGGTCTCCGGCTCGTGACCACCCCGGCGTGGCGCGCCTAAGGGTGGGACACTTCATCACCCCGCCCGGCTGTGCCGGGCGGGGGTTTTCGATAAGTCAGCCTCTGCTTCCGAACTCGGGATAGGCTTCCAAACCAAGTTCGGCTTTGTCGAGCCCGTCCATTTCAGCTTCCTCGTCGACACGGATGCCGATGGTGACCTTCAGGATCATCCAGACAATCAGGCTGGAGACGAACACGAAGGCGCCGATGGCGACGATGCCGATGAACTGGGTAACGAGCGACCCGGATCCGAAGATACCGACTGCAAGCGTGCCCCAGATACCGCAGACGAGATGAGCGGAGATCGCGCCCACGACGTCATCGATCTTGAGCTTGTCGATCAACGGAACAGCAATCACGACAAGCGCACCACCGATACCGCCGATCAGCATCGAGTAGGCATGCTGCTGGAGGTCGGGGCCGGCCGTGATGGCGACAAGCCCGCCAATCGCGCCGTTCAGACACAGCGTGAGGTCCATCTTCTTGAACATCAGCTGGGTGAGGATCATCGCGGCCACCACACCTGACGCTGCAGCCAGGTTTGTATTGACGTAGACGATAGCGATTGCCGCCGCATCGGCCGCAGAGCCGAGCGCGAGCTGCGATCCACCGTTAAAACCGAACCAACCGAACCACAGGATAAATGTGCCAAGCGTTGCCAGGGGCAGGTTTGCGCCGGGCATCGGGTTGACCTGTCCATTGGGACCGAACTTGCCCTTGCGCGCGCCGAGCACGAGGGCACCGGCAAGTGCCGCCCAGCCGCCGGTCGAATGAACCAGCGTGGATCCCGCAAAGTCGGAGAAGCCCATTTCACGGAGCCAGCCCGCACCCCAGACCCAGGAACCCTGGATCGGATAGATGATGGCGGACAGGACGACCACGAAGATCAGGAACGGCCAGACCTTGATCCGCTCGGCAAGCGTACCCGAAACGATCGATGCCGCGGTTGCGACGAATACCATCTGGAAGAACCAGTCGGACATCGACGAGTAGGTCGAATCGGCGAGCACTGCGGCATTCGCCGCCGCTTTGCCGGCATCGTCTGCATTAAGCAATGCCAGTTCCGCAGGCGCTGGGTTGTAGAGGAATTCAAATGCGCCGATCCACCCCTTGTCGACGTCGGTATACATCAGCGAGTAGCCAATGATGTAGAACATCAGACCGGCAATAGAGTACAGCGCAATGTTTTTCAGGCAGATCGCCGCGGTATTTTTCGCCCGGACGAGTCCCGATTCGAGCATCGCGAAACCGGCGGCCATGAACATCACAAGGACGCCGTGGACCAGGAAAGAGAATGTATTGAAAACGAAGGCGGTTTCTTCACTCACAGCCGCTTCCGCCTCGCCAATGCCAACGACCCCCATCATCGCCAATGTGACCGCAATCGCCGCGGTTTTGATAAATCTTTTCACAGTAATGCTCCCTTAAAGCGCTTCGTTGCCGGACTCGCCGGTGCGGATGCGAACCGCATTGGTGAGTTCCTGGACAAAGATTTTTCCGTCACCGATCTTGCCGGTATTCGCCGATTGCTGGATCGCTTCAATCACCGTTTCGGCAGCAGCGTCATCGACAGCGATATCGATTTTTACCTTCGGCAGGAATGCAATGGTGTATTCGGCGCCGCGGTAGATTTCCGCCTGCCCCTTCTGGCGTCCGAAGCCTTTGACCTCGGTGACCGTCATACCTTCGATGCCGACATCCGTCAGAGCTTCGCGGACATCATCCAGTTTGAAAGGCTTTATAATTGCCGTAATCAATTTCATGCCCCTGTACCTTCCGTTGTTGTTGTCGTCGTGTTTCGAAAAAAGTAATCCGGGGCCGCCACTGGCGGCCCCGTTTCGTCAATCAGAAAGAGCGGGAAACGCTCATCAGAACCATACCGCAGGCATCGCTGCATTCGGAGCTGCTGAGATCGGTGTCGGACCAGGTCAGATTTACATCGAATCCTGCGATATTGACCGTGCCGCCAATGCTGTAATCAACGTAGTCGGGCTGTCCGAAAGCAGTGTTGTTTTCGATGTACTGTTTCGCAACATGCGCCGAAATCGTCAGGTACTTTCCGACAGGCACATCCACCGCAAGCTTCGGATAATATGCCGCGCCGCTCTCGCCGAAGTACTCAGGCGAGTAGTTGAGGCTGGCTGTCGCAGTCGCAACACCGAAATCGTAGGACAGCGCGCCCTGGGCTTCGACGAAGTCGTAATTCAGGGAACCCGCCGCGCCCGGATAGCTGTAGTAGATAAAGCCGACGTCCCAGCTGAGTCCTGAACTGCCGATGCTGCCTGTCAAACCACCGTAGTAGTCGATCTCGATGGAAGCGCCATCGACTCCTGAGGCCTCGTTGAAATCAACGTTCGAACCCCAGACTCCCAGGTAAACCCCGATGCCCGTATCCTCATCGACGGTGGCAGACCAGTCAAAGCCGCCCTGTAGTGCCGGTACATCGTCGGTTTGCGAAATACCGCGGAAGTAGTATTCCGAGTGAAGCTCGATATTCGCGGAAAATTCGCCGGGAATGGACGAGCCGGCAATAAGCGGTTCCGCCGCCTGAGGTGCCGACAAAGTTATAAAAGCTGCAGTTATGCCCGCCGCAGTACTTTTGAGTAGCTTTTGCATTTTCATGTCTCGAGTGTGTGCCGTAGAGATTTTGTCATCTTTGGTGCCATCGGTAGGGGTGTAGCAATAACCGTGCCAACGGGCATTAACATTTTATAAACTGCTTAAATAACTGTTAAAGTTAGGAAAAATGGCGTTGGTCATCGCGCAGAAATACGATTTGCGGACGGCCCAGCCCAAATATTGCGCTTTTATTATGCATTTTTGCTGTTTTGATGAATTTATAGACAATGCGCTGATCTGTCGCTGGACAGGCTGGCCGTCGCGCGCCATCTTGAGTTGATGAAGAAAAATTCGTTCGACGTGGTCGTCGTGGGCGGCGGCATGGTGGGGTTAAGCCTCTCCCTCGGGCTTGCCCGGGCGGGTGTGCCGGTTGCCCTGATAGAGCGGGCCAGGCTTTCCGATATGGCTGCGGCGCAGTTTGACGGTCGCGGTTCGGCTATTGCCGCGGGCTCGCAGCGCATTCTGGATGGCCTGGGCCTTTGGGACCGCGTCGCGGAGCAGGCAGAGCCGATACTCGAAATCCGTGTTGCGGACGGCTCCTCTCCCCTCTTCCTTCATTACGACCATAAGGAGATCGGCGACGGCCCGCTCGGCTGGATTGTCGAGAACGCCGTTACCCGGCGCGCTCTTGCGGCGGCGGCGGAAGAGACCAGCCTCCGGATATTCGACGGCACCGAACTTGCCGGCTGCATTTTCGGCGAAGACGCAGCCGCGCTGGAACTGGCGGATGGACAAAGAATCACGGCGCGGCTGGTTGTCGCCGCAGACGGGCGCGACTCCCCGCTCCGCGACGCCGCGGGCATCGATGCGGTTCGCTGGCATTATCCCCAGACCGGAATCGTCTGCGCGGTGCATCACGAGGTGCCGCATCACGGCATCGCCCAGGAGCATTTTCTGCCGGCCGGTCCTTTTGCGATTCTGCCGATGACCGAAAACCGCTCGTCGATCGTCTGGACGGAACGGAATGATCTGGCGCCGGCCATTCTCGCCCTGGACAATGAAGCCTTCGCCGACGAATTGCGTCGCCGTTTCGGCCACTTTCTGGGCAGGATCGATATCGGGCCGACGCGCTGGTCCTACCCGTTATCGGTGGTCCATTCGAAACGCTATATTGCGCCTCGGCTGGCGCTGGCGGGTGATTCCGCGCACGCCATCCACCCGATCGCGGGACAGGGTTTCAATATCGGCCTGCGCGATGTTGCCGCCCTTGCTGAAGTGATCATGGACACGCTCCGGCTCGGTCTCGACCCCGGCGCCATGACGGCGCTCGAACGCTACGAACGCTGGCGCAAACCGGACAACATGATGATGATCGGCGTCACCGACATCCTGAACCGCCTGTTTTCCAATGATATCACGCCGCTGCGCATCGCCCGGGACATCGGCCTTGCGGCTGTCGATCAGATGCCTCCCCTGAAGAAAGTCTTCATGCGCCATGCCATGGGGCTGATCGGCGATCTGCCCCGTCTTACCCGCGGCGAGCCGCTCTGAATATCACGCGACGGACCGAACAGGCCGGCCGGCCATAACGTGATCCTGCATTGGATTCAGGGGTCCCGGCTCAGCCCGGCGGCTTCCAGTGCCGCAACGAATGCAGGCCAGCGAACATCCTGCTCAGCGCCAAGCTGATAAAGATAACGCCACGAAAATATGCCGGTGTCGTGCAGGTCGTCGAAAATGATACGGATGGCGTAATTGCCGACCGTTTCGACATCCGCGATGCCGACATGCCGCCGGCCGGCCACCAGAACCTTTTGTCCCGGCCCATGCCCCTGAACCTCGGCAGAGGGACTCTCGACACGAAGGTATTCCGCCGGCAATGAAAAGGCGGCCCCATCGTTAAAGACGATGTCGAGGGATTTTTCGGCACGCCGGACCTTTATATCGGTCGGCCATGGCCCGGTATTGTTATCCATCCCCGGCGTCAGGAAGACGCATCGAGCTGCCGCGCCTCGTCAACGAGCATGATCGGAATGCCGTCTCGGATCGGATAGGCGAGCTGTGCCTGCTTGCTGACCAGTTCCTGCGCATCCCGATCGTATGTCAGCGGACCCTTGGTCAGCGGACAAACGAGTATTTCAAGAAGCTTGGGATCGATTCCCGTTTTTTCGTCGCTCATATTCTGCACCCGGTTGCTGGTTTTCAGTTTCTGTGGAGATTTGCGGAATCATCGTTCGCCGCGAGCGACATCTCAAGCAATGCGACCATCACGTTCGCCCTGTCGGCCAGGGTCGGGGCTTCCAACAGGGCCTGCTTTTCGCTCGGCTGGAATGGACACATCATCGCAAGCGCATTCACCAGACGGTCGGTGGCTGTCTCTTTGATGGCGTCCCAGTTCGCATCGACCTTGTTGACCTCGAAATAGCCCTTCAACGCGCGCAGCATTCTGTCCCGGCTCATGCCCGCACCGGTTTCTTCCGTGAGATCGTTCCGGTATGCGGACCAATCCGGCACAACCACACGGTAGCCGTCACGCAGCGGCAGTTCTCGGGCGATATTGAAGCGGATGAACCCGGTCAGCGTGATGAGATAACGGCCGTCCTCCGATTCGTTGAACGATGTAATGCGCCCGGCACAACCGGTCCGGTAAATCTCCGGCTGGTCGCCTTCATTCGGACCTTTGGGCTGCACCATACCGATCATCCGGTCGCCGCCAAGCGCTGCGTTGATCATGTTCAGATAGCGGGGCTCAAAAATATTCAGCGGCAGTTTTCCCTGCGGAAGAAGCAAAACGCCGGTGAGGGGAAAAACCGGTATCTCCCCGGGCAGGTCGTCAAAAAGAGGGTCGAAAACCCCGGTCATGAAAAAAGAACGGCCGACATTTTGCGGCGACCGGCAATCGTCGCTTCGTCGGTCGGGCTCATCGTGTCGAAGAATTTTATGAGCTGCTGTCGCGCTGCGTCCTCATTCCACGTGCGATCGATTTTCATGCTCTCTACCAGATGATCTATGGCCTCTTCGCGGCGACCGGACCCAAACAGGCCGACCGCAAGATCAAGACGCGCCTGATGATTTTTCGGATCGGCGGCGACTGCCTCTTCAAGGAGCGATAAATCGCCGACAGCCTCGCTCTGCCGCGCCAGGTCAAGCGCCGTCTGCGCCGCGGCGACGTCAGGATGATCCCTCTGATCTTCCGGTACCTGTGCCAGGATCTCCGATGCCTGATCCAGTTCGCCAAGCCCGACGAGCGCGCGCGCGAGCCCGCCCAGACCGTCAACATTGTCTGGCGCGTGGCTGACCACCTGACCGTAAATCCCCGCAGCGCCTTCAAACTGCCCGGCAAGAAGCAGTTCGCCGGCCTGCGCCAACGCATCGGCCAATGGATCATGCCGGGTGGTCCCGGCCGCCTGTGCAAGCTTGTCGACGAACGCCTTCACCTGGCTTTCCGGCTGAGCGCCCTGGAATCCATCCACAGGCTTGCCGCCGACAAAACCGTAAACTGTCGGCACTGACTGGATACGCATCTGCTGCGCAAGAGCCTGATTCTGGTCGATGTCGATCTTCGCCAGGATGACCGCGCCGCCCGCCTCTCGAACCACTTTTTCGAGTGTCGGCGTGAGCTGCTTGCAGGGACCACACCACGTCGCCCAGAAATCGACGATGACAGGAGTCGTCATTGAAGCTTCCAGCACATCCCGCTGGAATGTCTCCATCGTGACGTCCTTGATTACATCGCCCGCTGCCGCGCCGCCCGCGGCGGCGCCTGGATTGATCATCTGTTCCATATTTCTTGCCCTATTTTCGAAAACCGTGCCGTTCAGGCTTTCGCGTATTCTGAAAATGGCTCCTCAGGGGCACTCTGACAAGGCTTTTGGGCCGTTTTTTAAGGGCTTTTCAAGCTTCCCGGCGACCGCCAGGGTTGGAGAAGCTGCCTGATGGGACGATAGGAGGCCCGGACCGACCCGGCGCACCGGCTCTTCCGGCACAAGCCGTGCAAAAAGGAATTTCAAAGACCTCTTGCCATCGCGGGGCCACCCTCATATATATTGCGGCGCTTTCTCAGGATGCGGGTGTAGCTCAGGGGTAGAGCGCAACCTTGCCAAGGTTGAAGTCGTGAGTTCGAATCTCATCACCCGCTCCAATTTCCCCATAAAACATACATGAGATTTCTACAGGTTCATCTGTTCCGGGCCCATCGGTGAGCGTTTGAGGGCAGGGCACCCAGCGCGGCCTCACCGACCCCGCATCACGCCGCGGAAATTAGAACGTTCACCAGCGTCAGCAGGACGATGGACAACGTGCCGAAGGCAAAAACAAAAATCAGGTTGGGTCCGAAGATCAACTGTATGCGCGGTACACGGAACATCGCGCTCGCCGTCGCCGTCGATACTGCGGTGACGCCGACCATCGAGGCAAAACCCCAGCCGATCAACGCGGCCTCCATCATCACAACATTGGCGACACCCGTATCCAACGGCATGAACACCACCAGAACCAGAATGATCGATACCACCTGATGGATGCAGACAAGCGATAAAAGCGTGATCGTGCCGATTACGCAGGCGATAACCGCCCACGGCGGCAATGCCAGCGCCCCGACCAGATCGCCGACGCCTCCGCGCTGCATCGCCGCTTCGAGCGCCCTCCCCAGGATCAGCGCGGTGGTCACAACGATGATCTCGTCACAGACGCGGCTGCTGCCCCGCCATGTATCCGCCGCGACAACCCGCGTTCTTGCGCGACGGGTCGCGGTGCCCCGGGTCGTCAGCAGCATGACCGATGCGAGCACCGGTATGGCTGCAATAAGCGCCTGCAGGGTGGTGAGCCCTGCGACGCTCGAGAGGCCCGCGATCATCAGCGCGCATGCGGCGACGGACGGCACGATGGGCGCAAATCCCGTCACAGCCCGCCACAAATCCCGCAAGCCGACACCGCGTGCATACATCAGATGCGCCAACACGAGTCCGACAGCCGCCATACCCAGGCCCAGCAACATTATCTGCCATGCGGGAACGCCGGGAATCTGTTGGGCGGCAAAGGCGGCAGCGACCCAGAATGGCGACCAGAGCGGCGCCAGACACATGCCGCGCTGGCTTACCTCCGCGGCGCGCCGGCGAGTCACATCGTCCACATCGTCTTTCAGGATCGGCGCCAGAACGGCCATAACGCCGACCACCAGAACCGATCCGATGAGATGGGCGCCCACGAGAAAGGCGCCGTTGATCTCCCGAGTACGCAGACCGGCGAACAACGACCGCGCTTTCGATATTTCGGGACGCTGATCGGCGATCGCCCGCAGCAGGACAATCGTGCCGAAGAATGCCATGAAGACCGCGCCGTTCTGAAACCCCCTCATGACGCCTGCCCATTCATCGAACGCAACAGCGAGGACAATCGCCAGAGTGGCCAGGGGAACGCAGAGAATAATCGTGCCCCGGCGCACCCGTCTGATCGACATCACGACATAGATTAACATCAGCCATCCGGCAGCTTCCTGGAGTTCGGGAGGCGACCATACCAGGCGCAGAAGCTCGTTCGCCCAGAGAACGAATAAAAGGGGTTCCGACCGGAAAATCCGGGAAAACGTGTTCATCGGGCGAAAAGCCGGGTGGTTTGCGGGAAGAACGCGGCAAAGCGTCCGTCATCAATGCTACATCCCATGGGTCAGGGGCGGATGCAAGACATCGCTGTCAGACGGAAATTAGATTTCCTCGGCGGAGATATGTGACCGGGCACTGCCCGTCAGAAGGCGATGACCGAAGACGAAAACAGGAGGGCGGCCGCGCCGACGCCATAGAAAATCAGCGCCGTGACAAAAATGAACGCCATGTTGCCGGCGGTGCGCAAGGGATTCCGGGCCCGCTCGATCCTGCGACGTTCGACCGTGCGCCGCTCCGGCCCGCCGAGAACGGTCACATACCAACGCTTTGGCAGCAGGGGCAGGGTGAACCGGATATTTACGCGGTGGAAGCCGTTCTTCCAGTCGCCGGAAGCGACCGCGATGGCGGCGCGCTGCTCCGCACTCAGACTGCCGAGAACATCCGGCGGCAGACGATCAAGGATTGAGTAGCTGGGGGCGACGTCTGCTGCAAATGGGGCTGATGGATAGGAGCCGTCCGGCATCGTTTCCTCGTGGTCAGGAGGTCTATCGGGAGAGTTAACGAACACTTCACAATAAATTGGTTAATTTCTGGTATACCAATGGCCATATTCGAGATGTGTCACCGACCTGCCGGGCGCCCATTGGGCCACTTTGCGATGGCTGCCCCGTCCCGCCAATATCCGTCTGGAAATTCCGATGTCCAATAACGAAGACAGCAAGAAGCAGAAACTGGTCGATCAAATTGCCCGCAAATTGCGGCGCGGCGCCGGAAAACGCGCGGGCGATATCGACCGGTTTACCCAACAGTTTTTCGCGAATGTGTCACCGACGGACTGCGAGGA
The DNA here is from genome assembly GCA_038120765.1 of Rhodospirillaceae bacterium. GTDB lineage: Bacteria > Pseudomonadota > Alphaproteobacteria > MPNO01 > UBA830 > CAXBCP01. The sequence continues at coordinate 29,936 of JAYOMI010000017.1, read as the reverse complement.
GACCGGGTTCGATTGCCTTCAGGGCGCGGTATCTTCGCTATGGAAATACGCGCAGACGCGCAAGCCCGGTGCCGCCAGGATACGGGTATTCAACCCGGACCCGAAAAAAGACGGCTGGGCATGCCCCCATACAGTCGTCGAAATCGTCAATGACGATATGCCCTTCCTGGTCGATTCGGTTACCGCAGAACTCAACCGTCGAAACCTGACAGTCCATCTGATCATTCACCCGGTCTACGCGATCAAGCGCAGTGCGACGGGGAAACTGTCTGAAGTCGCCAAGACCAGCGACATGGCGGACGCCAATGTCGAATCCGTCATGCACCTGCAGATCACGGAACAAACCGATGCCGGCATGCTCAAGGAGCTGGCAAGGTCGCTGACAAGTGTTCTGCAGGATGTCCGGGCCGCGGTGGAAGACTGGCGGCCAATGCGGGTACGTATCGCCGATGTGATAGCGGAGCTGGATTCAACCCTGCAAACAGGAAATGTGCCGAAGGCGGAAATCGACGAAAGTGCGGCGTTCCTCCGCTGGCTCGACGACAATCACTTTACGTTTCTGGGATACCGGGATTACGCCTGCAAGGGCGGGACCAAAAAACAGACATTGTCGATCGTGCCGCTCTCCGGCCTCGGCCTCCTGCGGGACAACAAGGTAACCGTGATCGAGGGGATCACGGACGGTGCGGTCCTTCCGCCCGACCTCGCCGCTTTCATGAAACACTCCACACTGGTCCTGATCAATAAAGCAAATCAGCGATCGACCGTTCATCGGGGCGTTCATCTCGACACCGTCATGGTGAAGAAATTCGATTCCCGCGGCAATACCGTAGGCCAGCGTTTGTTCGTCGGGCTGTTTACCTCGACCGTCTATACCCAACAGGTACAGGCGATCCCCGTGATCCGCCGCAAAGTACGCAAGGTGGTCGAGGACTCGGGCTTCTCGCCGAATGGGCACGACGGCAAGGCGCTGACCCATATTCTCGAGACCCTGCCGCGGGACGAGCTTTTCCAGATAGATGCGGCCGAACTGAGCGACATGGCAACCGGCATTCTGCACTTGCAGGAACGTCAGAAAGCCGCACTGTTCGTCCGGCGGGATCCGTTTGGACGCTATATATCCTGCCTCGTCTATGTGCCGCGCGAACGATACACCACCCGGCTTCGCCGGCAGCTGCAGGATGTGCTGGCTGCCGGATTCGGCGGCGAGGTAACGGCATTCTATACCCAGCTTTCAGACGAAGTTCTGGCCCGGCTGCATTTCATCGTGAAAACCGAGCCCGGGAAGCCGTTCCCCAAGAAAATCGAGGAGGTCGAAGCCGACGTCGTCGATGCCGCGCGCGACTGGGCGGACGACCTGGCGCATGCGCTTGCAGCAGCGCATGGCGAGAATGCAGGCGTGGCCGCCTTCGAGCGCTATCGCAATGCCTTCCCGGCGGTTTACCGGGACCGGACCTCCGCGATCAGGGCCGTCCATGACATCGACAAGATAGATCACGTGATCGAGACGGGCGATATCGCGATGGATCTTTTCCGGGCGAATGGAAATGCGCAATCCTCTGTTCGCTTCAAGATGTTCAATAAGGGAGAAGCCGTGCCCTTGTCGGATGTTCTGCCAATGCTCGAGAATATGGGGCTGCGGGTAATCGACGAGATTCCGCATGAAATCCGCGTCGACCGGGATCAATGCGTCTGGACACACGATTTCGGCATGGTCACGCCGGATGATTCGAAAATCGATGTGGACGGAATCAAGGAAGCCTTCGAAGAAACCTTTCATCGCGTCTGGAACAACGAGGTCGAAAACGACGGTTTCAATGCAATGGTCGCTTCCAGCGGACTTAGCTGGCGACAAATCATCATACTGCGTGGCTACAGCAAGTATCTGCGCCAGGCCGGTATTCCGTTCAGCGAAGCCTACATGATTGAAACGCTGTCCCGGAATGCGGGTATCGCACGCGATATCGTTTCATTGTTCGAAGAGCTCTTCGATCCGGAAAATCAGGCGAAGAAATCCAACGTAACGAGACTGCGAAACCGTATCTCCGGCGGGCTGGAAAACGTGCAGAATCTGGATGAAGACCGGATTCTCCGGCGCTTTCTCAATCTGGTCGAATCCACCCTGCGAACCAATTTCTACCAACCGGACGAGAACGGCGATCCCAAATCGTATGTGTCCTTCAAGTTCGACAGCGCCAAAGTCCAGGACCTGCCGCTGCCACGCCCGATGCGCGAGATTTTCGTCTACTCGCCCCGCATGGAGGGTTTGCACCTTCGCGGCGGCAAGGTCGCCCGCGGCGGTATACGCTGGTCCGACCGGCGGGAGGATTTCCGCACGGAGATTCTGGGCCTGATGAAAGCTCAGATGACCAAGAATGCGGTCATCGTCCCGGTCGGTGCAAAGGGCGGGTTCGTTCTCAAACAACCCCCGACATCCGGCGGCCGCGACGCAATGCAGGAGGAAGGCATCGCCTGCTATCGCCTGCTGATCGGCGGCATGCTGGATATCACCGACAACATTCAGGGCGGCAAGATCGTTCCGCCGACGCGGGTCATACGACGCGACGACGACGATCCCTACCTGGTGGTTGCTGCGGACAAGGGCACGGCGACGTTTTCCGACCTCGCCAACAGTATCGCGCGGGATTACGGCTTCTGGCTGGATGACGCTTTCGCCTCCGGCGGTTCGGCCGGCTACGACCATAAAAAAATGGGCATCACGGCCCGCGGTGCCTGGGAATCCGTCAAACGGCATTTCCGCGAAATGGGTATCAATACGCAGACCGACGAATTTACCGTCGTCGGCGTCGGCGACATGTCGGGAGACGTCTTTGGCAACGGCATGCTGCTGTCCAAGAAGATCAAGCTGGTCGGCGCGTTCAACCACATGCATATCTTTATCGATCCCGACCCCGATCCGGCATCGAGCTGGAAGGAACGAAACCGGTTGTTCAGGATGGGGCGCTCGTCCTGGTCGGACTACGATACCAAACTGATCTCCAAAGGCGGCGGTGTCTTCGAGCGGTCGGCCAAATCCATCAAGCTGACCCCGGAAATCGCCACGGTATTCAGCCTGGATGGCAAGGAGACCATTTCGCCGAACGACCTGATACGGGCGATCCTTCTTTCAGAGGCGGACCTTTTGTGGTTCGGCGGCATAGGTACCTATGTCAAATCCTCGGACGAGCCCGATTCCGCCGTCGGCGACCGGGTAAACGACCCGCTCCGCGTCAACGGACGCGAACTGAAATGCAAGGTAATCGGCGAAGGCGCAAATCTGGGTATTACCCAGCTCGGCCGCATCGAATACGCCCTGCGCGGCGGGCGGCTCAACCCGGACTTCATCGACAATTCGGCAGGTGTCGCGTCGTCGGATCATGAAGTGAACATCAAGATTCTGCTGGGCGAGGTCATCGCGGACGGAAAACTGGACCTGACAGAGCGCAACAAGCTTCTGGTGAAAATGACCAAGGATGTCGCGGCCCACGTGCTGATGGATAATTACCGCCAGAGCATGGCCCTGACCCATGCCGAAGCGCGGGCCGGCGAGACGGTCGGCGAAGCGGCGAAGTTTATCCGCGCGCTGGAAAGATCCGGCGAGCTGGACCGGACAGTCGAATTTCTGCCGGACGACGAAGAACTTGAAGAGCGCAAGGTACGCAAGCTTGGACTGACCAGGCCCGAGCTCGCGGTATTGCTCGCCTATGCCAAAATGACCCTGTACGAAGACATTCTGGCGAGCGATGTGCCCGACGATCCCTGGCTGGCACGCGATATCGGCCTTTATTTCCCGCCCCTGCTGACAGAGAAATACGGCGAGTATCTCCCACGCCACCGGCTGCGCCGCGAGATCAGCGCGACTTACATCACCAACAGCCTGGTAAACCGGGCCGGGCCCACATTTATAACCGACCTCGAAGACGAGACAGGCGCCACGCCGGCCAGGATTACCCGCGCCTATCTGATCTGCCGCCGGGTATTCGGGCTGGCGCAGTACTGGGCCGCGATCGAGGCAATGGATAACGTCATCCCGGCCGAGGTGCAGACAATGCTGAACCTCGACATTCTCAACCTGATGAAACGGGGCACGATCTGGTTTATCGAAAAGTCGGGCCGGGACCTTGATGTGTCGGATTCGGTCAGAGCTTTCGAACCTGGGATCGCGGAACTCGCGAAATCCCTTCACACGTACCTGTCCAAAGATCTGGCGGCGAGCCTTGATGCAAACGCGACCCGCTACATTGAAAGGAATGTGCCGGTCAAGCTGGCCGAGGGCGTCGCCCATCTTGAGGTCCTGTTCGCTGGTTGCGACATTGTCCGTATTGCCCAGCGGGTCGGCGAAAGTGTCAGCGATACCGCGACGGCCTATTACGAGATCGGCGCGCGGTTCGGTTTCGACTGGCTCCGCGAAACGGCACAGCAGATCAGTTCGGATAACGAATGGCAGACCATGGCCATCTCGACGATGGTGGACGAGCTCTACGATCAGCAGGCGAACCTGACAGGCCGTATCATCGATACCGCCGGCGGCGCCGCCGCGGTGACCGGGGTGATGGAAGCCTGGGAAGAATCACGGGAACACGATGTTGCGCGGGTAAACCAGACCCTGCAAGACCTGAGGCGCGCCGACACGATCGATCTTGCGATGCTGTCTGTCGCCACCCGTCATATCCGCGCGCTGATCGAGGGGTAGCCGGCGCCGTCCGCTACCCCCCCCGGGTCTGTGCAAAGATCCTAGCGCTGGTCGGCGCTTTCGGCGCGGATGGTTTTGACGGTCCTGTGCTTCAGGTTATAGGCCTTGCGATCGATGCCATCGAGATCGACACCGGTGACGCGGACAAACCGCGCGTTATCCGGATACTCGATCGAATGAATGACGCCGACATCGAACAGACCCACCTGACCCGGATCCAGCCGGTATTGCTTGGTCTCTTTCATCTCGACCGCCTCATCGTCGGAACCGTCGTCTACCCGGTCCCATTCCGTCATTACGGTATGCCCGATGGCCTGCCCGTAAATCGCCCAGGAATTGCCGTGATCGTGCGGCGGCGACGCATGGCCTTCGCCCATGACATGCGATAACACCACGGCCCCCGTTGTCGGGTCTTCGTTCAGCTTGTAGACGCCGGGTTTCTTCTCCGGACCGCAGAACTGCGACACGAATGTCTCGTTTGCGAGAAGTTTTTCCATCCTGACACGGACCTTTTCGCGGCCCGCCGGATTGTTTTCTTCCACCAGTATCTGGTGAATTTCGGCGCAAAAGTCCTGCAATGTATAGCTCATGGAAATCATCCTTCTCTTTGTCCGGGTGGCCGCATACGGACCGGATCACAAATATAGCCCGATCGGGAATCTGGCGGAACCCGTCCACTACCGGGGTTCGCGAACCGGCGTGGAGTGCTAGTGTGCGGACATGACCATGCCCGATCCTGCTTCCCCGACCCTGCGCCGCGCCAGAATAGCCTGGTGCGTCTATGACTGGGCGAATTCCGCGTTCCCGACGGTAATCGTCACGTTTGTTTTTTCGGTCTATTTCGTCGATGGCGTGGCGGCCGACAAGATTACAGGGACGACCCAATGGGCCTACGCGCTGTCGCTTTCAGGGATTGCCATCGCCCTGCTCAGCCCTGTGCTCGGGTCTGTGGCGGATTCCGCCGGCAGACGAAAACCGTGGCTGGCAATATTCTCGGCGTTGACCGCGATCGGCGCGGCGCTTCTCTGGTTCGCCTACCCGGATCCGTCCTTCGCGCTTTATGCGCTGATCGTGTTCTGTATCGCCAATATCTCATTCGAGGTCGCACAGGTGTTCTATAACGCCATGCTGCCCACGATCGTGTCCAACGACAAGATCGGCCGGTTGTCGGGCTGGGGCTGGGGGCTGGGCTATATGGGCGGGCTCGCCTGTCTTGTGCTGTTGCTGACGGTGTTCATTCAGGCGGACCCGCCGGCCCTTGGGCTGAACAAGGAATATGCCGAGCATGTCCGCATTATCGGGCCGGTGGTAGGGGCGTGGTTCGCCGTCTTCTGCCTGCCGCTGTTCCTGTACGTACCTGATACGCCGTCGCGCAATCTCCCGCTATCCGTGGCGGCGCGGGACGGGATCGCCACCCTCATCGCGACGATCCGCAAGGTCAGGCGCTACCGCAATATCGCCTGGTTTCTGTGCGCGCGGCTGTTCTATGTCGACGGCATGAACACCATGTTCGCCTTCGGCGCCGTCTATGCAAGCGGTACCTTCGGCATGTCGACCGAAGAAGTGATCATGTTCGCGATCGCCATGAACGTTGCCGCCGGAATCGGCGCGGCATCGTTCGGATGGATAGACGATTACCTGGGGTCCAAAAGAACCATCCTCATGGCGCTTGGCGGCCTGATCTGCTTCGGCATTCCCCTGCTGCTGGTCGAGACAAAGCTGTGGTTCTGGATCGTCGGCCTGCCGCTCGGCCTGTTCATGGGGCCTGCCCAGGCATCGAGCCGCTCGCTGATGGCCCGTCTGGCGCCGGCGGCGGTCAGAACCGAAATGTTCGGCCTGTTCGCCTTTTCCGGCCGCGCGACCGCCTATGTCGGCCCCTTCGTGCTCGGCACCCTGACATGGATGTTTGATTCCCAGCGCATCGGCATGTCGACCATCGTGGTCTTCCTGGGAATCGGGCTGCTGATCCTCCTGTGGAAGGTCCGCGAGCCCGCTGCCTGACGGGCGCGTCAGTGCCGGAAGTGGCGCATGCCGGTAAAGACCATGGCGAGACCGGCATCGTCGGCGGCGGCGATGACTTCTTCGTCGCGGATCGATCCGCCCGGCTGGATGACCGCTGTCGCGCCGGCATCCGCGGCGGCGAGCAGGCCGTCGGCGAACGGGAAAAACGCATCCGACGCTACGACCGAACCCTTGACCAGTGGCTCGGGTGCGCCCGCCGCCTCGGCCGCATCTTCGGATTTGCGGGCGGCGATGCGCGAGGAATCGACCCGGCTCATCTGGCCGGCGCCGATACCGACGGTGGCACCATCCTTCGCATAGACGATTGCGTTCGACTTCACGTGCTTGCAGACCGAGAAAGCGAAAAGCAGGTCATTGATTTCCTGTTCGGTCGGTTCACGCTTGGTGACGATCTTCAGATCGTCGCGGCCGATACGGCCCGAATCCCGGTCCTGCAGCAGGAAACCGCCGGATAGCAGCTTGGTCATCAGGCCCGGCGCCGCGGGGTCGGGCATGCCGCCGGTCTCCAATACGCGCAGGTTCTTCTTCGTGGCAAAGATTACCTTTGCTTCCGCCGTGATCTCCGGCGCGATGACGACTTCGAGGAAGATGTCCTTCATCGCTTCCGCGGCGGCCCCGTCGAGCGGACGGTTCACGGCGATAATCCCGCCGAAAGCACTGACGGGATCGCATTTCAATGCCTTGGCATAAGCCTCGGCCAGGGTGTTTCCCAGCGCAACGCCGCAGGGATTGGCATGCTTGATGATGGCCATCGCCGGGGAAGCGAATTCGGCGGCGAGCTCGAAAGCCGCATCCGTGTCATTCAGATTGTTATAACTGAGCTCCTTCCCCTGGACCTGGGTCGCCGTGGCGACGCCGGGCCGCTTGTCACCGGTGACGTAAAACGCCGCGTTCTGATGCGGGTTTTCGCCATAGCGCAGGCTTTGCGCGCGCGTGCCTGACAGGGAGAAACGGCGCGGGAATGGATCATTGTTCTGTTCTGCAAACCACCGGCCGATCGCCGCATCGTAGGCAGCGGTCCGCGCATAGGCGGTCCCGGCTAGCCGCCGGCGGAGATCAAGCCCGGTCGCGCCCGAATTGGCTTTCATATCCTCCATCACCGCCGCGTAGTCTTCCGCCTCGGTGACGATCGTCACGCTTTCGTGGTTCTTGGCCGCGGAGCGGATCATCGCCGGCCCGCCGATATCGATGTTTTCGACGCAGGTTTCGTAATCGGCGCCCGCCGCAACGGTCGCTTCGAACGGATAAAGGTTGACCACGATCAGATCGATCGGCGCGATGTCATGCTCTTCCATCGCCGCGAGATGACCGGGATCGCTTCGCCGCGCGAGGATGCCGCCATGGACGGTCGGGTGCAGTGTCTTGACACGACCGTCCATCATCTCGGGGAACCCGGTATGGTCGGCGACGTCTTTTACATCAAGCCCGGCATCGCGCATCGCTTTCGCGGTGCCGCCGGTAGACAGTAACTCGACGCCGTGTCCGGCGAGAAAGCTGGCGAACTCCACCAGGCCGGATTTGTCGGATACGGAAATCAGAGCCCGCCGGATAGCGGGGGAATTGTCGGTCATCGAATAGCCTCCGTGGGGTGCCCGATTTATCCGGACACCGCCTTTTGTAGGTTCTGGTCATCGGGCGATATGAATTCCGGCACAAGCCGCTGGACGATCGCGCGGGTCTCAAGCACCCGGCCCTCATGGGCCGCCGCGGTGAGTTCATCGATCGCAAGGCCGAGCAGCGCAAGATCGGTCGCGCGCGGAGCGGCCAGCAGGATGCCGGGATGCGGGGTCGGAACGAGTTCTTCCGACGCGTGCAGTATTTCCTCGAACAGCTTCTCGCCCGGGCGTGGTCCGGTGATTTTTATATCGATATCGATGTCGGGCTGCATCCCGGCGAGCAGAATTATCTGTCGCGCGAGGTCGATGATCTTCACCGGCTCGCCCATGTCGAGCACGAATATCTTGCCCTGTTCCGTGCTGTCGGCGACACCCTGAACGGATGCCTGCAGGACCAGTTCGACGGCTTCACGCACGGTCATGAAATAGCGCGTCATATCCGGGTGCGTGACCGTCAGCGGTCCACCCGCGGCCAGCTGGCGCTGGAACAGGGGGACGACGGAACCGGTCGAGCCCAGAACATTCCCGAACCGGACGGTCACGAAATGCGTCCGGTCCGGACCGCGCGCCGCCTCCGCGAGATCCAGCGCCTGGCAATAGCTTTCCGCCACCCGCTTGGTTGCCCCCATCATACTCGACGGGTTTACAGCCTTGTCGGTAGAGATCAGCACCATCGCCCGAACCCCGTGAGCACGGCAGGCATCGGCAACAACGCGGGTGCCGGCTACATTCGTCAAGGCTCCCTCGTCGGGGTGCAGCTCGACCATCGGCACATGCTTCAACGCGGCCGCATGGAAAACCAGTTCAGGCTGCTCAGCGCCAAAAATCCGGCCGATCCGGTCCTTGTCGCGAACATCAGCGAGAATTGCATGCCGGGGGATATCGGGTGCTTTTTCCCCGATCTCCATATCGATCAAGTAGAGTTGATATTCGGAACTGTCGAGAAGCGCGATCGCGGCCGGTTTGAAAGCGGCGATCTGGCGACACAGTTCTGAACCGATGGTGCCGCCCGCACCGGTCACAAGAACCCTGCGCCCGCCGATCAGCGCCGCCATGCTGTCTCGGTCAAGAGAGGCCTGCGGGCGGCCGAGGAGATCTTCAATATTGATTGGCCGAATTTCCGGCGTGCCGTCGATGTTCTCGCGAAAGTCATCGAGCTGCGGCATGCGGGCAAGCCCGATACCGAGATCCTCCGAAATAGAGAGGAGCCTCTTGATTTCATCGCCCTCGATACGCGATTTGGTGACGATCAGCCGTTGCGGGCGGCGGCCTTCGCGATCCATCCGCGCGACGATCGCCGGGATATCGTCGATATCGCCCAGGACCTGCACACCGTGAATGTTGCGACCGACCCGCCGGCCCTTTTCATCGACCAGTCCAACCGCGTGCCACGCCGACTGGCGCGCCCGGTTGATCGCGCGGATGAACAACTCCGCGGAATCGCCAGCGCCGATCAGCAGGACGGGAATACGTCGCTCGCCGTCGCGTTCGTTCGCGTCGTTAGCGCGACGGTCCTTGAACAACCGGTAGACAAAGCGGGGCCCGCCAAGAAGGGCAAGAAGGACAAGCCAACTGATGGGGAGCGCGGACCGGGGAATAAACTCGAGGCGGGAAACCAGAAACATGGCTGCCAGGAACACGAGCGTGATGATCGTTGCCGCGCGGATAATCGCTACGAGATCCTCTAGCGACGCATAACGCCAGACACCGGCATACAGCCGCAGGCTCCAGAAAACCGCCGCTGCAATTGCCGTATAGATCGCCGTCGCGAGGACGACGAAATCCGTCGCGAAGTAGGAAAAGTCGCCACCGACACGCAGATTCAAAGCGGCCACGAATGAAATCGCCGCCACGACTATGTCATGGGCGAAGGCTATGCGCGCTCTTTTCCCGCGCAGTATGAAACTCTTGAAATATGGCAATTGGCGCATCGTCTGAAATCCGGGGAAAAGATACCACAGGCCGCCCGACTCGCACACCTGCGCAAACGGTGGAAATAACGATGAGGAAGCGGGAAAAAAGGACGGAGGGCGAGCTAGCGGCTGGCGCGATACGCCGCCGCCGTCGCCGCTATTCCCTGCGCGGGGACGAACGGGGGCGTCCAGTCAAACGTCTGCCTGAATGCGGCGGAATCGACCTGAAGCGAACCGCAAAGTCTTTGGGCGGCCGCCTGCTTATCGGCAAGTTGCGCCATCGATATGATCAGCGGGGCCGGGATGGGCAGGCGCGGCGCATGCCGGTTGAGCGACCGGCGCAAATGGCCGACCAGCTGGGCCGTCGACAAGTCTTCGCCATCGCTCAGCAGAAAAGTGCCCTTCCGGTCTGCGGCGGCGTTAATCACGGTCTCGATCGCGTGGGTCAGATTGCCCAGAAAGAGGAGGCTGCGGCGGTTCCGGGTTATCCCGTCAAGCGGCAACGGCAAAGGGGTGTCACAGACACGCAGCAGGGCGGCAAAATTCGCCCGGACAGCTGGACCATATACTAACGGGACGCGCAGGGTCGTTATCGCCATTGTCGTCGTCGCGGCGATTTTCTGCAGGGCCGCTTCGGCGTCCCGCTTGGATCTTCCATAGGCATCTTCGGGCGCCGGGGGATCACGCTCCGAGAAAGGAATGCCGGCAGTTTCCTCGCCGTTGACCTTTACCGAGCTCAAAAAAACAAACCGGGCGATCCCGGCCTCCGCAGCCGCCTGCGCAAGATTCCGCGTGACATCTGCATTGGCCGTACGAAAAGCCGTCTCCGGGTCGGCTGCGGTGTCCCGCATCATATGTACGCGCGCCGCGAGATGGATCACGGCGTCCATGCCTTCGACGATATTCCTGAAATCGGCAAGTCGGGTCAGATCGCCGGTCGCGCGGGTCTCCATCCAGTGGCGAGACGGCGGCCGGTCCCGGAATATCCCGGTAACCCGGCACCCCGACGCGGCCAGACGGCGACAAAGGGCTTCCCCCACAAACCCGCCGGCTCCCGTCACGACAACCTTCATGACCGGACAGCCCCGCGGCGCACTGACGGCGTCATTCCGGCGTTCGGCGACGGCACACCAGAATGGTGAAGCCGGCGATGAGAAACATTCCCGATACCCACCATGTCTGCCACGCGCCGAAACTGATCATCGCGATCACGAACGTGGCGCCGATCGACGCAACAGCCCCCGCCCGGGTGACCCTCCCGGCCGCATATCGCCTCGCCATTTCGGTAGACACAAGGACAATCGCGGCACCGAACAACGCCCCGAGAATTCCGAGCTCGAGCCGCCACTGCAGGGCGGCATTGTGAGGATGTAGGGGAAGGGCGGATTCGCTTACATCGAGATTATTTTGCCCGCCCGGCATTTTACGGGAAGTATTGAAGCCCCAGCCCAAAACCGGGCGATCGGCGATCCGTTGGCTGGTGAAGTTCCATATCAACAAACGGTGATAAGTCGATCTCGGAAGGTTGAGCTTTTCGAATAGCGTTTTGGGCGCGGGGAGATAATGATCGATCGTCGGTGCCGCCACGATCATCGTCGCCAGGATTACGCCCACGATCAATGGGGCTGTTTTCGGCAACACATACACGAAAGCAAATATAATCGCGCCGACAGCTATGGCGGCAAAGGCGGCAATATTGATAAAGAAGTACAGACACGCCAGATAGAGACCGATCGCTGCAGTGGCGAGTCTCCAGTTCCTGCGCGCCAAAATAACGACGACCGGCCAGATCAGAACCGACATGATCGAAAGCGGTCTATTGAACTGGTTCAGAAAGAGCACCCCCGTATCGTCTGTTCTGGAATGTGGGAGGAATATCCCACCCGAGGCTCTCTCGACCATGATGAGCACCAGCACCAACATCATGCTCGCGAGAAAACATCGTGAAAAAACTCGGGCCGTTCTGTCATCCAGGCCCTTAACCGCGGTGATGAAAACGAGCCCCGAAATAACAGCGATTACCGTGCGGGGCAGCCTATCGAGGGTCAGGTCCGATGCGTAGGACCAGGAGATGCTGAGCAGGACGATCAACAGCATTCCCAGAATAAGACCGGATGGAATTGGATCGAATTCGAGCCTCGGCAGCGTGACCGTAAAACGGCACGTTAACAGAAAGAGCGCAGCAACGGGCAGGACAACCGCCAAAAACAAAGGAATATAGAAAATACAGATTGGCGTCAGAAATGCGATCAGGCCCACAAGACTGGGGGGGGCGATCCCAAGGGACAGAGCGGATTTTTCGGGAAATTTGATGGAATTCATAGACCAGGCTTCAGAGAAACCGCTGAACCACGTCTCATAGATTCCTCTGCGGCACTTAAAACTCCTACCACTTCTGCACCGAGCGCCAAATCAGAATCTCCTCCCGCACCACGGCGGATCCGTATAGCAAATTCCGCAAGCGCCGCCGTCAGCGGTGCGATTGAATCGACGCAAGCAGGCTGCGCATCATCGCCCTGCATGATGAGCAGTGAACGCTCGTTATCTGCGCTTTCGGCATAAGTGAGGGTTGTGTCTCCAATGGATACAACAAATTCCCTGCATCGTGCGTCAAATGCATTGCCGGTCGTTATATTCGCAACCGCACCATCAGCGAACTCGAGCTTCAGGTGAATGTTCTCCAATGTCTGCGCCCCGTCCGAAGCGCGCTCGACAATTGCGGCCGAGACGGAAACCGGCACGGCCTCCATAACGGTCAGCACCATCGCCACGTCGTGCGGCGCCCAGTCCCACAGGACCGACCATGAAGTCCGGCCGGGTCCCCGGTTGCCGGATATGGCGGTAATGGCGCGCACGTCTCCGCGACTCCGGACCTGTCGGACGAGTTCCCGGAATTCCGGCGAGAACAGATGCAGATGGTCGACCAGTCCGACGAAACCGAAACTATCCGCTGCGTGAATTAAACGGTGGACCGCGTCATTGCTGAGCGCGAGCGGCTTCTCCATAAAAAGGGGAATGCCGGCTTCGATAATGTCGGAGGCTATTTCGGCCTGACGATCAGGTGGCAGCGCAAGCACGATTCCGTCGAGTCCGACCCGGGAATGCGCCGCGCGCCAATCCGGGAATACAGGCGCACCAAGTGACATAGTGCCGGGAAGAGTGGATCTGGAACTGACAATTGCCGCCAGCGCCAGATCAGGAGAGGACGCGATATTTCTCATGATCACCTGCCCCCAACGACCGGAACCACAGACCGCGAGCTTCAGCGGCCTCGCGTCAGCCGACGGGAGCACTCCAATCATTCACCGCCGGTAAACGTTGCATCAGTCCAACCCAAAAACCTGCCGAGTCCTGCCTCGAGCGTGACCTCCGGCGCGAATTTCAGTTGAAGCTGCGCTTTACGGATATCGGGAGCGCGGCGGTTTGGTTCGTCGGCGGGATAACTGTCCGGATATTCGATAACATCGTAATCAAGCTTCCGGTCCAGCACTTTTTCCATTGTCCTGACCAGTTCGACCATTGAAATTTCAGGCCTGGTGTTGCCGATGTTATACGCTTCGCCCGCAACACCCCGGAGGATCACTTTCATGAACCCGACCATAGCATCGGTAATGTAGCAAAACGTCCTGGTCTGATTGCCGGTACCGTAAACCTTCAGCGCCTGCCCCGCTTTGACGCGGCTGGCGAAATTCGGCAGGACCCGATAATCCGTTTCCTGCATGCCCGGCCCGTAGACATTGAACGGCCGGATGACGTTTGTGTGCGTCCCGTTCTTTGTGTGGAAAATATAGCAAAGGGTTTCTCCCACACGCTTGCTTTCATCGTAGCAGGCGCGCGGTCCCTGGCACGAAACATTTCCGCGATAGCTCTCCGGGATCGGGACATGGCATGGATCAGGATCGCCATAGATTTCGCTGGAGGAGAAAAACGTCAGCTTCGCATCATGACGCTCGGCCAGTTCCAGCATGTGTCGGGTGCCGGTGATTGCCACTTCCAGCGTTTCGAGCGGAAATGCCCGATAATAATACGGACTGGCGATCCCCGCCGCGTGAATGATGTAATCCAGGTCGCCTTCCCAGTCGAACGGCTGAATGACATCGTGCTGCACAAATTCCATGTTTGGATCGGCAAAGGCGGCGGATCCCGCTTCGCCGGCCGTAATAAGATTGTCCAAAAGCACAACCTTCACCGGCTGATCCAGAACGGCTTCATTCAGTTCTGCGAATATCTCGGTAAAATAGCGGCCAAGGAAGCCTCGGCCGCCTGTCAGCAATACTGTCTTGCCAGAGAGAACTGCCGCATCTTCACGCAGCCGGGTCGCAATTTCTTCAATATCTGATCTCAGCAAAAAATCTGTCATGGATTCACCGGTAGGAGGACGGGATGGCGTGTTTCATGGAAAAAGCCGCACTTCGGGGACGGGTACAAGAAAGCGCCCGCCTCTCTCTGCGAACGCGGCATTCTTTTCCATAATAACCCCGGCGAAATTCCACGCCAGAATCACGAGTATATCAGGTTGTCTCTCGAGCAGGATTTGGGCGGGCACGACAGGAATGTGCAGACCCGGGCTGTAAAGGCCCTGCTTTAACGGGCTATCATCGACGATGAAGTCGAGCGTTCCCGGCGCTATCCCGAAATGGTAAAGCAGGGTCGTCGCTTTGGCCGGTGCGCCATAGCCCGCTATTGTATTGCCTGCCGCCTGTAATTCCCTGATCACACCTGTAAAGGTCTGTCCAAGCCTGTCGATCCGGGCGCCAAAATCCTTGAGCGTCGCCGACGAATCAAGTCCGAGAGAGCGCTCCACCGCCAACAGGCTTTCGACGGTTCCATCATTCTGATGCGGTCCGCCGGCAAGCTGTACGTAGCCGCGCAGGCTCCCGCCGTGGCTGGGAATACGTTCCGCTGCGAAGAAATCCATGCCGATAGTTTTGAAGAACCTCTGCAGAGGTCCGACGGAATGGTACGCCATATGTTCATGATAGATCGTATCGAACAGGACATCTTCAAATACATCGACGAGATAGGACACTTCGAAAACAAAAACGCCGTCCGGCGCCAGCAAAGCGGCTATCCCTTCGGCAATGGATCTCAAATCGTCGGCATGGGCGAATACATTATTTGCCGTTACCACCGCAGCCTTGCCGCGCGAATCGACAATTTCCCTTGCGAGCGCCGGGGTAAAGAAATTCGGAAGCGTCTCTATACCTTCTGCGGTCGCTGTCGCGGCAATCTCTCGCGCCGGGTCAATCCCCAGAACCCGCATCCCGGCATTCCGGAAGAACCGAAGAAGCGTGCCGTCATTGGATCCGATATCGACGACCAGCCCGTCAGCCGGCGGAGAGAATCTGTCGATGACCTTCGCGGCATAGTCTTCGAAATGACTTACAAACGCGGGCGATGTGCCCGAAACATAAACATAATTCTCAAACAGAACCGCAGGATCGACGACATCGGTCAATTGTGTGTGATGACAGTCCTCGCAGTGGAAGACGTCAAGCGGAAAACATTCCTGTTCCTGATCAAGCGCGCTTTCCGGAACGAAGGCGTTTGCCGGGGGCGTCGGCGCCAGGGATAGAATCAGCGTCAGGTCCCTGCTGCCGCAAAGCTGGCAATAATCGCGCCTGAAATACCGGGTTGTCATCGGCTAGTCTTCATCGCCGGGTTTCCAGACCGTAAGTCCGTCCGGTTTCAGCAAATCGATCCGGACGACATCGGCCTCGTAGGTCGCCTGGTCGCGCGGGTTGCGCGATAATGTGAGGAATACGGTGTCTTCGGGGAAAACCATGCCGTGATCCACAAGCGGCGCTGTGAAGACCATGTCTCCCGCACGCGCGACCACGCATTCGGGTTCAGCCTCACTGCCTGTCGGGCGATGGTAATATTCGATGGAACCGGAAATCACATAGCAATAATGCCAGTCGGTCTTGTGATAGTGATTGGCACGCAGCGTGCCTTTTTTCGATTCGATCAGGACGGCACTTTTCATCAGCCTGTCGACGAGGGGATGAATTGCCCCCCGGACATCGACGAACGGCTTTTCCAATGCGACCAGCGGCTCTTTCGGCCAGGTCGCTTTTTCCTCTTCTGTCACGGGTTCTATATGAGGCGCATCGGCCATGAGTTCTCTCCGCCTTCAGACTATCGAAACAGCCGTTTTCTAAGAATCGTCAGAATGACACCAATACCGTGATGCGCGCGAATTTTCTTGCCCTCTTCGTAGCCCCGCCCATGATAACTGACAGGTACTTCATAAAAGGCCTTTCCGTTCGCCACGGCGATCGACAAAATCTCGGCATGTTGATCCCAGCCCATCGCCTTCAGGGTATCCGGATCAACCAGATCGCGTCGATACATCAGGTAGCAGCTATAGATATCTGTGAACGTCGTGTTGTTTAAGATGTTGAACACGAACGTCAGAACCCGGTTGCCGAACTTATGCCAGAAATAGGAGACCCGCGTGTATTCCGGCGCGATAAACCGGCTGCCAATGACAATCTCTGCGCCGAACCGGCTGACCGGCGCGAACAGTTTTGAATATTCGCCGGGATCGTACTCAAGGTCGGCATCCTGGAACAATATGTAGTCGCCGGTGGCTTCGGCGAGCCCATTGACGACAGCGGCACCCTTGCCGCCGTTCTGCGGCCTCTTGATCAGCCGGGTGTAAAGATCCGGGCGCGCATCCAGCAGGTCGCGCGTACCGTCAGTCGAACCGTCGTCGATTACCAGGATTTCAAGCGCGAATCCCTCGACGTTCTGCTGATTCACCCTCTCAAGCAGCTGAATGATTGTCGCGCTTTCATTATACGCGGGGATCAGAATGGTTACGTTTTTGACTTCGGACATTTCTTGGGAGATTTCCGATCTCGGTCGTGATGGGACAGGCTATTTTTTAATGATGAACGGAGTTCAGCCTTGGGCTTTGCGGGCAACCAGTATCAGGTTTTTCCCCAAAGGGGGACGTAAAACGGATTCGAGACTGCGCGTCAGGGGAACGACAAATCGATCATAGACGCGGAGAGACGGCGGGTGGAAAGAGGTTTTTCCCATGACGGTGTTCAATAACCACCAGGGGAAAACACCGGCAAGATCGACGAAATGAAGCTTTTCGATCTTGAAGCCGGCACCTGTGACGCATTCCTGCAGGTTCCTTCGGGTATATCGACGATAGTGGCCATAGGCGTAGTCGAGCTTGCTGTATAAGCGCGGCATCGCCGGGACAAAAATCATGAGATGTCCGCCAGGTTTCAGGCTGCGAAAAAATCCCTGGGCGGCGGCACAGTCATCTCTTATATGCTCAAGCACATTAACTAGGACTATTCCATCATATTCATCAGTTTGAACCCCCCGCTGCCAATCTTCGAGTGTTTGGCCGAGGACCCGAACATTTGTATCCTCACCAAATTTGTGCACTAGTTCAGCTGCCATAACCGGTGCCGGTTCGATAAGGTCCAGGCTCTGTACCCTGGAAAGCAACCGCCCCGAAATAGTGCCAAGGCCCGCCCCGACTTCCGCAATATGCCCCTCAAGAAACGGCGCGAAGTGAGATACTATCCAGTCATTGTAATTGGGCAAATCCTCAAGATCCTCGAGAACCTGCTCTGGAAAATCTTCCCTGAAAGGATTCTCGTCATTGGGTGACGGAGGTTTCATGATATGCCGTATTTCATACGGGTACTCTTATCGGTCAAAAACGGTCAGCACAAGAATCGCATAGATCATTGCGGGCAATGCTCCGGCTGGAGTCCAAATAGCGCCTCTTTGGTTTTCAAGGCCTCGCCACCGAATTGCCGAAGGGTCCGCGATGGAATTGACAAGGTGTCGAATTCGCGAAGAAGTTTGAGACAACCCTGTTGCAAAAGACGGTCGACCAACCCATGAAAATTTAAGCGGTTGGCCGCTTTTGCATCCGATCCACCCCAATTTCCGGGCAACAAGAGGTGTGTAATACCCTGCTGTTTGATTTGCGCGACGAAAAGGCGTTCATCCGACACCGTCGCCCTGCTATCCACAAGAGTCTGGA
The DNA here is from genome assembly GCA_038120765.1 of Rhodospirillaceae bacterium. GTDB lineage: Bacteria > Pseudomonadota > Alphaproteobacteria > MPNO01 > UBA830 > CAXBCP01. The sequence goes on along the minus strand of JAYOMI010000017.1, from coordinate 11,672 downwards.
GATGTGGATGCATCATGTAACGCGGTGGATTCAACAAGTAGGCAAGTTGACGGTTCATAAAACCCACCTTGCCCTCTTCACGCAATTCCGAAGCGACCCAAAGCGCCGCATTCGCTCCGGGCACATTCCGTCGATAGAAATCGTAACGCGTCTCGGCGCTGAAGACATGGCTCACGTGGTTGGCCCCAAAGACCAACTGGCCAGCAATCTGCATGGCCACAACAACGGCAATGCCGGCCGCTAGAGGAAAAGATAGAGATAGACGCCGGGCGACATTGACGGCGACAGGAAAAAATCCGAGCGTGATCAGCGGGTAGACAGTCAATAAATGGCGCGTCCTTTGGGTAGTGCCACTGAAAAACCAGACTGTGAAGAAAATGAATGCGACCGCCAATGGCACGATGAACTCGCGTCGTCTGTATTCGGAACGGCTAAATCCATAAACGGCCAAAGGCAAAATCAGAACAGAAAATATACCCAGTCCTGTTCGCCCACCTTCGAGCTGTTCAACAAGATTAAAGATCGAATAAACAGGATAACTGAGCCAGTTTAGAACGGTCCGGTCCAGCGGGAGTTCTCCGCTGGCAAGCGTCTGAGAGAAATACCGACCGAAATCCCGCGTCCAGATCGAAGAATCGGGGAACTGCAACAAATTCGTCAGTGTCGGGAATATCGGATCGCCCGTGTGCAGCCAATTCCAGAAATACCATTGGAACCCGGCGCACAAGGCCGCAGACCCAAAAATTGCGGCATTTCGCACGCCACCACGCTGGACCAGAATTACGAGTCCCGCAGCCCCAACGAATATCAGACCGTAAAACTTGGCGCCCATGAAAAAACCGGCGCACAGTCCGCCGAGGAACAGGAGCCCAGATGCATTGTATTGCTGGCTCGAAACGATGAATACGACCGCCGCGATGGCAAAAAGGGCGCATCGGATCTCTACCTGTCCGTTGCCGCCGCCGTATAAGACAGCCGGCGTGGTCAGCAAGACCAGTGCTGCCGCAATACCCCAGACACGCGGTATATGCCGACGCATCACCGCGTAGAATAACAGGACCGCAGCCCAGCAAGTAACGGTGGCCCACAACGTCAGCGCCACTTCACCCCCGGTCCCGAGGGCAACGGCATATGTCATATGCCAGAGCAGCGGGATCGCGCCGCTGACCGCCCGCGGCACGAACAATATCTGTTCGGCTGCGAGAAAATCCGCCGGGAGGGCGAAATGATAAGCCAGCGAATCTGCATCTGCAGGGGGAGAAATCCCCTCGATAACGTCAATGCCGGCGACGCAGGCAATAAGCGCCAGCAAAAGAATTTCAGACCGTGAAAAACCAGGAAGTTTCGGCAATATTCCGGAGCGGAGCCACCAGACCACGGCATAGGAAGCTGCCGGGAGACATATCGCCCAGAAAACAGTCGGGGTGAAATACCCCGCCACGCCGGGGAAGAACACAAGCCAGCCGAGCGTTCCGACACCGACTGAAAAGCCAAGCACCTGTTGTTCCAGGGGGTCCAGGATAAATCTGTGCGCCCCACATAACCGGGTCACCAGAAGCCCATACCCAATGCAGCCCGAAACAAGCACGACGACTGACACCAGCGCAACGATCGTCGTCATTTAAAAAACCCGGCCCCTGCCAATCACGCTACAAACGACGAAAGCAGTATGCGAATCACCGGTCCGAAGGAGCCCACATAGAGCCCGAGCATCACGATGATCCATATCCAGAAAAGAAGATTGAGAGATCGCTGATCGAGAACATTCTTCATTTGAATACATAGAAATAACGGGCAAGAAAGTTCCAGAACACAGCAACGCCTGTTGCAAAAAACTTCGCGATCAGCGGGTGCATTTCGAGGATATCTATACCGACAGTCAGGACGATGAGGTTGATGGCGATGCCGACGATGCTGACCAAATATACGAGAATCATTGCCTGACGGGGGCCACGGCTGCCGGCGCCGAAAACAAAGCGCACCGACAGATAATAATTCAGTGCCGTCGCCAGAATAAAAGAGATCGTGCCGGCGGCAATATAGTGAAGATCGAAGCCATACAGCATTGCCGCAAAAATTGCCCAGTCCGCAGCGGCAGACGCGCCGCCGACCACCAGGTAACGTTTTGCAGCGAGGCCAAATTTGCTCGCCAGAAAAGCAGCAATTCTAAACTTCGCGCCGCTTGTTTTTTCGTCTGTCAGGCCCATAAAATCTGCGATTCTCAAATACGTTCGACTCTTATTGCCCCGTCAAAGGGCAGCGATGTCCGGCATTCCGAAACGATCTGCGTTGCCGGCGTGCCTTCACCATATGCGGACCAGCGGATAATTGCCTCAAGTCTGAAAGCGCCACCCATCAAAACGCGATAGGACCGTGAACCGTCGGACAGGATAGCAGTGTCCCCTTCCCCCGTAACGGCAAGCGGCGTACAAAGGCGTCGGCTTATAACATGGCGGCCCTGCCCCTCGATTCGGTCAAGTATCTCAACTGTGGAATCGCTGAACCGCCATTCCCGTTCCGCCGATTTGACATATTTCAGATACCCGAACCCGGCGGCCCATAGAATCCTGCCATCACGGGTACGCTCCATCCGGGGCAACTCACCAATGACGCGGTGCCGGAAGGCGTGGGCATAATAGGGTCTATTGACCGGCATCGGTCCGTTTCCATCGATCATCAACCCGTTGTGAAGCGCTGCTTCTCCGTAGCGAAAATCCGCATAGCTGCCGCGTCCCGGATCGACAAGGATGGGCAGTTGATCGTCATGGAGTTCGAAACTGCCGAGATCCTGATGGCCGTGACCCGGCATTGGGGGCCATCCATCGGGCGGGACATAGGATAACGCATGCCAACTGGCTGCACCGAAGCGGTGCCAGCCATCATCGGCGAGCCGATCGGGCGATACGGGGGATACACCGTTCAGCATTGTAAACGCATCCCGCTGACGATCCTGGCTGAGATTTCCCGGCCAGGTACCAGCGTGCTCGGGACCCGAAAGGCGGCCGATAAACCCCGGCGATACGTCCGGCGATATATCGCCAATGAGGGGAAGCCCCCCCGGCAGACATAGGCCCGGGATTGCCGCAATGGCGCGTTCCGCAATTTCGCGAAGCACACCGGCGTCTTTCAGACCTGCCGCGCGGGCATCCAGCCAGGCATCGATATAGTTGCGCGTGACGAGCAGGTGATAGTGGGTGGAACCTTCGCGCAGCATTCCTGAGCGGCCGAATATGCGCCCAGCCTCGGCCACCATGATTTTTGCACCGGTCGCCGCGTGATCGTGCAGACCGAGGGCCGTCCCGATACGCAGCAGCCCACGTCCGTTGTTGGACAAATGGTTAGACGTATAATGTTCGCCGAAATATTCGAGGCCTGCGCGAATAACATCGGCATGACGCGCAAGTAGGTCCACCGTGGCCTCGCGCTCGCCTGGCATCCCGAACCGGCGTGCAAAATCGATGATATTGATCGCGCGCTCTGCCGCCGTATACGCGTGCCACGGCCATCCCGACTCTTCCTCGCCATATACAGCTGTCCAGCACCGCCACAGGACGGCAACCCAGTCGGGATCAAGATCTTTACCTGCTGTCGGAACCCAGGCAAAACGATGGGCGCCGAGAAGCGTTTCAAGATCCGCATAGGGTTTGGAAAACAGCGCCGATGGATCCTCCGGCGAAAGTTCAACGGATTTTCCCGGCAGCTCGATCGTGATGTTTTCAGTCGGGACGCTAAAATTGCCGGGCGGAAAATCCGTGACAGCAACAGTCGGATGCTTTTCGGCTTCCGCGCCCAGATAGGGCGGGTGTCCGGCAGCGAAACCGGCAGGAGATTTTTCCAGGCCGGCGATCCGCCGTAGCAGCCAGCGCCGAAGCACAGGGTCCACCAGCACCTGACGGGCCTTTCGGATCAGAGCATCCCTCATGGCTACATCACGCCAGATTTCTCATCGCAGGACAATCAGGTGAATGGGTGGACACCCGGTTCCGGCAGAAAATTATTCTCGATACCGTCGATCGCCGCCCGTCCCATGACAAGCCGGGCTTCGGCAGAACTTCCGCCGATATGCGGTGTACACAGGAAATTGGGTGCATTGAGAAGCTCGTCATCCGTCGGGGGTTCGACCGCGAACGCATCGATACAGGCTGCCGCCAACCGGCCGTTCAGCAGACGTTCCTTCAGGGCAGCCTCGTCGATAATACCACCGCGGCAGGTATTGATCAGCACCGCGTCGTCACGCATGCAATCGAGTACGTCCGCGCTATACAGTCCGCGCGTGGTATGATCCAGGGGAAGATGGAGAGAGAGAACTTCGGACTTTTCGACAAGTTCATCCATCGACGCGGCTTTAACACCGTGTTCGCGATAGAAATCCGGGAAATCCTGCAGGTCGCATGCCAGTATTCTGCAGTCCCATGCCTGCAGAAGACGCACGACTTCCTTGCCCACATAACCGCACCCGTGCAATCCCACGGTTCTGCCGCCAAGTTCGCGGCCCATCTGATGGCGCGGGCGCGAACCCGCGCGCATCTCGGCGAATAGCGGACCGACGTGGCGAAGCGCGCAGATAGAGAAAGCGATCATCAGCTCCGCAACCGATCGCCGGTTGGTGCCGCCTTTCCAACCCATACGAATGCCGCGCGCGCGCAACAGCGCCGGATCCACATTGTCGAGCCCGACCCCCATCCGGGAAATAATCTTGAGCTCCGGCAACTGGTCCAGCATCTCCTCGGTCAGATTCTCGAGGCCCATGATCGCGGCGTCCCTGCCGGATAAAAATGCCACCAGTTCGTCGTCGCTCATCCGGCGCTGCTCTTCGTTGAAACGCGTATCCGGATACCTTGCCAATGTCTCTTTGCGCAGAATTTCGGTCTGGCAGAATGAAATGGACGGGATGGCGACGCGGGTCATGGGTACTGGCGCCTCACAAGATATCCAAATCGGCGAATAATTCATCGACGACATTCGGCAGTTCGGAGAAATGCCCGATCACCCGGTCGCCGCCGAGATCGCCGGCCGGCGCCCGGCTGTATCCGAAGGGGACAAGAACAATGGGAACCCCGGCATTGCGCGCGGTCGCCACATCGGTCTCGCTGTCGCCTACATACAGGCTGCGTTTAGGCGGCACACCAAGAGCGCGTAAGACTTCATCATAGTGACGCCGGTCCGGTTTATGGAACGGCACCGATGTCTTGCCTAGACACGCGGCAAAATGAACGTCGAGCGAGAGCGCCTCCAACACCTGCAAAGCGGACTGATGCGGTTTGTTAGTGCAGATACCGAGCTGTAGGCCACGTTCGGCGAGCAACTGCAAAGCAGGAACAACGCCTTCAAAGATGGTTGTCTCTGTTGCCGGGTTGGCTCGATAATATTCCGTGAATGCTTCGACACATGACGTCCTCCGCGGCGGCGCTAACACATCGCCGGTGATGGCAAAAGCGCGTTCCAACAGTGGCTCCGCGCCACCACCGACCATAAGTTTCGCCTCGTCACGCGTAACAGGGCGCCGATCATTGTCGGCGAGCACTGCATTCAGCGAGTTCATAACGTCGGGAAGGCTGTCGATCAGCGTGCCGTCGAGATCGAAAATGACCGCTTGGGTCATACTGTGGCTGCAGCCTGGTGTTTAACCTCCGCGATCAGGTAGCTGCCGATCAGGTGATCAAAGATCATGTGTACGTCCTCGACCGGGCCATATTCTCCCTTTGCCGTCGGCACATGCAGCGATATATCCGATTTTTCGCGCAACAGGCCGCCGTCGAAACCCGTCAGACCGACGACAGTCGCACCTCGTGTCTTGGCATAGTCCACCGCTTCAATCAGATTCGGCGAGTTTCCCGACGCCGAAATCGCCACTAGCGAATCACCGTCGCGCAGATGCACCCGAAGCTGATCAACAAACATGCGATCATAACCCTCATCATTGGCAAGCGCCGTCATAACGGCGACATTGTCGGTCAGGCTTACCGCGCGAAACGGCAAGTTGTCACCTGTACGCGTACCGATCGAAATGTCATTGGCAAAGTGCGACGCCGTTGCCGCCGATCCGCCATTGCCAATAAAAAACACTGTGTTTCCGGCGACGCGCGCATCAAGAAGCAGATTAATGAACGCCTCGACTGCAGCACTGTCGATGGACTGAAAGCACGACGCGAGATAATCGAGATAGGCATGCGCGTACCCTGCGGGGTCGCCATAATACCGTTGCGTTAGTTCTTCAATTTTATTCATGGCTTCAGAATATCATATAGATGAAAGTTTGGGTTTGTTCGCCACTGTCAATGACGATCAGCAAACCGACAAGTCCGATGGCTATCAGCACAGGCGTAATAACATACGACTTTAAGCGCAACAGCGAAGGGGATCCCGCCAACGCGTATCCGGCTGCACCTTCTCCACCCACCGCATCGTCGGGTACAAGCACCGGCCTGACCGAACGAAACATCTCGTATGAATTGGGCGTGAACCAGACGATAAGGAACATCATTGCCAGGATCAGGAGGTCCAGTGTTCGGGCGGCAGATATGCCGCCATCGACCAGACCGGCCATTCCTGTCAGAAGCCTCATAGCATCGCCTAAATCGTCTGCTCGGAAAAACACCCACGCGACCACAACTGCCAGGAAAGTGATAAGACGGCTGCTCCAGACCGATAAAAGACCATGCGGCGCCAACCTCGGTCTGAAATGCCGCCAGCCATGGTTTATTGCCAGATACAACCCGTGCAGACCACCCCAGATGACGAATGTCCATCCGGCGCCATGCCACAGTCCCCCTATCAGCATCGCCAACATCATATTGGTGTAGCGACGGGATTTTCCGGCCCGGTTTCCACCGAGCGGGATATAGATGTAATCGCGAATGAAGCGGGAAAGCGTCATATGCCAGCGCCGCCAGAAATCGATAATGCTGGCAGACTTGTAGGGGGAATTGAAATTCATTGGCAGGCGAATTCCAAACAGCAATGCGATCCCGACCGCCATATCCGTGTAACCGGAAAAATCAAAATAGATCTGGAATGTATAGGCAAGCGCACCCTTCCACGCGTCCCAGAATGCCGGAGCCGCTGTCTGTGCGGTCAGAAACACACTGTCCGCCATAGGCGCAATGCCGTTTGCGAGTACAACTTTCTTGTACAGACCGATGACGATAAACGCGATGGCGACCGGGAACAGTTTCCGGCTTATCCACACGCGCGCCGCATCCCTGAATTGCGGCATCATTTCACTATGGTGAACGATGGGTCCCGAGATCAGTTGCGGGAAAAACGTAATGAACAGACAGTAGTTCAGAAAATCGGGCTCGATCGCGCGGCCTTTATAAACATCGACCAGATATGCGACCTGCTGGAAGGTGAAAAACGAAATCGCCAGCGGCAGGACAATATTGAGCTCGGCAATTTTCGTCCCGAACAGTCTTTCGGCATTCTCGATAAAAAAACCGGCATATTTGAAATAGCCGAGCAGACTGAGATTAAAGCACAGACCCAAGGTCAATATCGTCTTCGACCGGTTCGCAAACAGCATTATGCCGAGTGCGAAATTGACGACAATACTCAGAATAATCAGCGGCAACAGGGACGCGTCCCAATAGCCGTAAAAGAACAACGACGCGACCGTCAGCCACAATGTGCCGGCGCGCAGCGAGATCGCGATGGTCGCAACCGCAAAGCCCGCAAACGTCAGGGGCAAAAACAGAAACAGAAATTCGGGTGTGCTGAAAAGCATCGAACGGGCTTAGTTCATTGCGGGCCGCTGCGGCCCCGACATCAGCCTGCGCGCCAGTTCCGCCGCCGCAAGCGCATGGCCCTGCGGGCGCCAGTGACCGTCATTCAGAAAATGAAACTGCATCGGATTTCCCGTCGCTTCCATAATTGGCCGCATATCGACGGGATTCAGCCCCCGGTGGCGCAGTTCATCGGCAAATTTTTCATGCGCCTCGGCGGCGGCTTGCCGGTGGTGACCCACCCACAATCCGCGCGACGGAATGATCAGAACGGTCAGATTGTATTTCTTCGAAAGCGCCGCGATCCGGCCCGCTGTCGACCGAATGGCATCACGACCGGGAAGACCGCCCGACACAACATTCAGTATCTTGATGAAACCGAACCGGATCAGCGCGGTCCGCAACACATCTATCGTTCCGATAGCCGAGGTGGCGAGAAAATAGAGTGCTGAATTTTTGAGGAGGAATACTTTGACCGCCTGCAGCGATACGGCTGTCCGGGGCGCCGGTCCTTCCTGCGGGACGGGTTTGGCGACCATCTCGTAATTCTGAACGTCATCGATCATGTTGATCGCCAGAATGACGTCGCGGATTTTTGCGCCCTGTCTGCTTGAATAAGCCAGCAGTCTCTCATAACCGTCGACATTCGCCGTCGTTGCAATGTTAAAGACCCGGCGTCCGGTCATTTTTTCCAGCACGCTGGAGAACCGCTCCGCTTCCTCGACTCCCCAGCCAAACGCAAATGAATCGCCGAGGACATAGAGGTCCTGAATCCTACCGTCCGCAATGTCGCGACGGTCGCGAAGACCGTGACGATTGAACGCAACGTCGACGTCGTAGTCGCCGGAGTTCTTGATCTGGCGGGTTCTGCTGTTCGGTTTCCCCAGAAGAACGCGGGTTTCGGGGTCGGTGAAAAATGCGATATGGCCGGCCGGATCGTATTTCGGCACCGCCAACCGCACGCTATACTCGGACACCACAAGCGCGAAGGCGCTCGCCACCAAAACCACTGCGATCCGGCTCAGCACGGTGCGAAACGCTCCCACGCGCGTCTAATACTTTCCCCATGTCGGATCGGTCGGCAAAGCAGATTCGACGAGGTCGATATCGTCCGGGCTGTCGACAGAATAGTAGGCACGTGCGGCGATCGGCGCGATCCGCTGAAAACGGCCATTATCCGGAATACGGTTGCTGTCGCAGGCTTCCACCTGTTCGAGCGGCGATTCCGGCAGACCGGTGAACCATTTCAGGAAATGCCAGCGGAACCCGAATATACCGCCGACGCGCAGCGCCCCGAGTTCGGGCGAAAACGATTTGCAGTACGGCACCGGCTGGCGGCTGGTATAGAGCACGTTGCCGTTAATATCATGGATGATCTTTACGATATCGGGGTTCCGGTAGAGAGATTCCTCGGTGATCGGAACCGCAAGCATGGTGCCTTCAATGGTGGGGTCGCTGCCGAACGGTTCTATCACCGCCGAAATCGTGTCCATCGCCAGCAGTGGCTCGTCACCCTGCACACAGACGACGATATCGTCATCTGCCTCGGTGTCGGCGATAACCGTATAGGCCTCGGCCACGCGGTCGAGAGCCCTTGTATGGGTGTCCGACGTCATCACCACCGGGTATCCGCGACCCTCTGCGTATTGCCGGATTTCTTCGTCGCAGGTTGCAATGCACAGCACGTCCCAGTCCCACGCGAGCTTCGCACGCTCATAGACATGTTCCAGCATGGGTCTGCCAGCGATTGGGTGCAGCGGTTTCCCGGGAAACCGGCTTGCGGCCATCCGGGCAGGTATGACGCCATAGGTTGTCATTAATTGAATACTCTTTGAAAGGGCGGCGTCATGTAAATTGCAAATGCCCCCTTTACTTCGCAACGATGCAGCAGGGTCACGAATTGGCCCACCGTTATCCGACCGAATGAAACTTGGCCGACGGAAGCATGAGCAAATTCACCGCAATTTCAGGCTGGTTTGGGCTAAGCGGTTCCAGCCGGATATAGGGGTTGGTTCGGCTTATAGCTGGCATAATAAACACGTCATAATCAGGGAACGTTTCAAGATACCAATCGAATGACTTACCGGCTGCCTTAAGTCGACGGCTATGAGCTTCAATAATCATAACCGGCTTATTTTTTCTCAGCGTCTCAAGCGCCCCTTCAATTACGAAGGTCTCAAAGCCTTCGGTATCCATTTTTATTAAATTAATACGCCTGTCGATCCCAAGCTCCTGAATCAAATCATCGAGCTTACGAACCGGAACATTTCGCGTTTCATAATTCTCCGGGTGATCTTCAACATGAAAGCTCCCGGTCAGAGAGCTGGTTCCTTCGAGGCCGACGCCGGCGATATTCACAGAGATAGGCAGCGTCTCGTTGCGCACACCCAGAGCACAATCCACAATCGTGACATTTTCGACCCGATTGAGTGAGCAGTTTTGCGACAGACGCTTCGCCATTTCTTTCACCGGCTCAAAGGCATACACGTGTCCTTCATACGCCAACTGCGCAAACCTGACAGTATGGAGACCGACATTTGCCCCGATATCCAGAATAACATCATCTTTATTGATCAATGTCTGGATCAAATAACTGACTTCAGGCTCAAAGGTTCTCGTTGAAAGCCGGACCGCCCCCCTTAGACCGGAAACTAGATCGATATAAGAATCAGGATAGGCAATCAGCCTTGAATCTCCGTTCTCCACCAGTGTTGTCGGCAGATAGAACGGATTGATCAAACCACCCAGATAGCGACGACGACGGGTCAGCCGCCCGACAACGCGCAGAGGGGCGCCTAGCCATCGACGCTCGATAAGATTGATGATTAAATTTTTAATAGACATGGCAGCCGACGCGCATTGCGCCCAGGTCGGAGAAAAATTCCCTGCAGTGCAACACTAGCTCGCGGCTTGTATAGAGCACATTGCCGTTAAGATCGTGAATACTCTTCACAATACCCGGATTCCTGTAGAGAGTTTCATCCGTAATCGGCACTGCAAGCATGGGGTCGCCGGCGATCGGATAAAGCGGTTTCCCGGGAAACCGGCTTGCGGCCATCCGGGCAGGTATGGTGCCATAGGTTGTCATGTATCTCTCTCTTCCATGGAGATGCCCGATGCAGGGGCGGCGGCAAGATTCCAACGGTCCCGCCATCCCTTATCGGCACAGTATATTCGGTAGACGAGTTCCATCGTACGGTAGGCGTCTAAGGCGGAGCCATGCTGGATTGGCGCGTTGTCTGCGATCGCATGGGCAAATTCGTCTACTTCTGCGGCCCACGACGGATCGTTATTATAGCGCGTCGTCTGTTCGAGCGGGTCTCCCATGTCATCATTGCCACGCCTGGAAACCGTTAGCGTCTCAGCGCCATAGCTCTTTGAGCCCGACAGGATGCCCGATAAAATGATTGACCCTTTTTCGAGGGTGATATCGAGATTGAACCGATGACGCCATTGCGTTGCCGAAGAATGGAGCATCGCAACCACGCCAGTTTCGCCCCGCATCATGGCATACGCGTTGTCTTCGACGTCGTGTTCCCAGTGATCGTTGGAAATAAAGCTGTGAACTTCGGTGAATTCGCCACAAAACAGGCGGATAAGATCCACCATATGTATACCCTGATCCAACAGGACACCGCCTCCCGCCAGATCACGGTCGGTGCGCCATGATGTTTGCCCGAACGTCACAAGCTGGGATTTCCCGTACACACCCTTCGCATTGATGACGCCGCCGAGCTCGCCTGACGCCAGTATTCGAAGTGATTCGCTCACCGATTCATGGTAGCGGTGATTGAACCCGTATTTCAGCTTCTGTTCGGGCGCCTTTGCTTGCGCGTCCAGAACACGGGCAATATCATCTAAATTACGGCCTGGCGGTTTCTCGCAAAAAACATTCAACCCGGCTTCAAGCCCCGCCACGGCCGTCTCACTGGACTACGGGCTCGACGCCTC
>JAYOMI010000016.1:47998-50033 GCA_038120765.1 Rhodospirillaceae bacterium | reverse complement strand
CCGGCGCGGATCATCAGCTCTGCGGTTCGCAGAACCGCCGGCAGGAACGCCGGGGCGAGCGTATTTGCGCGCCGGGCGAATTTCAGTGCCTCGTTCACGTCGCCGCCGGTCTCGGCCTCGCTGCTGCAGCCGAGCAGGACCGCCGCGCGCCGGTCGCGGGCCGCCTCTGCGGTCACCGCGTGGCGTTTGACCGCTTCCTCAAGCGTCGATAGGGCCTCCCGCCAGCGACCTTCGGCCACCTGCAGGTCGAACATGGTGTTCAGGACCCACGGGGTTTTCGGCTGCAGCCGGTAGGCCTTTTCGGCATATGCCAGCGCACCGCGCCGGTCATTGTTTTTCTGCGCCTGCATCAGCAGCCCCCGGACACCGAGGAATGCGGTTTCGGGACGGTCAAGCATGGCGCTGAAATAGCGGTTGGCGGCCTCTTCGTCGCCATTGAGCTGGGCGGCCTGGGCCGACAGCAGCATCGTCAGCGGCGGTTCGTTCAGGAGGACATCCGCGCGCCGCGCCTGGCGGTTGGCCTCGTCCGGGTCTCCGGCCGCAACGGCCACCATGCCCTGGGTGAGCGCGCGATAGCCCCGTTCGCGGCGGGACGACCGCATGCTTTCGCGAATGCGTCCCGGTGCGCGCCCGATCACGCGGAAAAATCCGATGACGATCAGCGCGGCGGCGAGAACGATTGCCGCGGCAAGCACGAAACGGCCGACGGACATTTCGATCAGCCAGCCCTGCCATTCGATAGAGACGTTGCCGGGCCGGTCGCTGAACCAGATCGCTGCGGCGACGACGACGGCCAGCGCGACGATGATCGAGATCGTAAACCGGATCATGACGGGTCTCCCGCGGTGACGCCTGTCAGGACTATCTTGTCCAGGGCGGCGCGGGCGCGATCCGCGGCAAGGCGATTTTGCGCCGCTTTCACCCAGCCGGCAGATACCTCTGCGGCCGCACCCGTCAGGGACGACATTTCAGCCACCGCGCCGGACAGATCGCCTTTGCGTGCGGAAAGTTCGGCGCGGGCGCCTATGGCGTCGACGCCTGCGCCCTTGCCGTCAATCCGGCGCACGGTCACGAAACCGGTCAGTTTCGCCATCGCTCTGTCGATCCAGCCGTCTTCCTTCGGCCGGCGGTCGGCCGCGATGGCGGCGGTGACCGCCGCCGGCAGGCGCGCAAATAATTCGCTGCGGGTCGGGATGCCGCCGGAGGCAAGCGCTTGAACCGGGCCGATGGCTGCCGCGACGGCAGGTGTTTCTCCTGCCGCCTGTTTCAGGGATGCGATTTCCGCCCCGAACGGGGCGGCGCTGTCCAGGGCATCGCGCAGTTTCCGGGCCGCCATCGCGATGGTGTCTGTCCTGCCGGCGATGACGGCCGCCTTGCGCGCAGCTTCCAGGTTTTTCTCCAGACCGGCAATTCGTCCGTTTGCGTTATCCAGCGTTTCCGCAATCCTGCCGGCGGTGGTGGCGCGTTCCAGCGCCAGGGCTTCGGCTTTCTGCGCGGCAGCTTCCGCCGCGGCCCGGGCTGTCTTTTCGGCGTCGAGCGCCTCCGTCAGTGCCTCTACGCGTTGGGTAAGCGCCGCGTTCTGCGCGGCGACGGTACCTGTCGTCGTGTTCGCGGCGCGCAGCTCGTTCAGGGCGCTTTCGCTGGCGGCGAGGCGGCCGTTAAGCTCTGCCGCCTTGCTTTCGATCTCTGCGACCCGACCGCCGGCGGCGGCGAGCGCGTTCTCTTTTGCCGCCAGTTCGGTGGACAGATCGGCGACCTGTGCCCGAAGGGCGCGAATTTCCTCCTGCAGGGCGTCGGAACCTGCGAATTGACTCGCAAGGTGCTCCTGTACGACCGGCGGCAGCCGGTCGCGCCAGTACGGAAAAGACGCATACCCTGCACCCAGCACGACGATGATGGCGGCGACGATGACGGTGGAACCGGTACGGGAGGCGATACTGGTGGTGGAGATACCGGTAGCGGGGCTGGAGGAGACCCGGCACCGGCGTTAAGTTTTGCCGAGGTCGATGCCAGCGTGTTTGGCCCGCACTGCGTG
>JAYOMI010000016.1:42353-47988 GCA_038120765.1 Rhodospirillaceae bacterium | reverse complement strand
GCGGCGACGGTGACAAGCACTGTGCCGATACGCGATTTGCCGCCGGCCTCAGCCGCCGCGGGCGCGCTGGCAAGGACGGCTGACAGCGCGGCCGCGGCGTCGCGCATCTCTGCCGAGTCGCTATCCGTCTTTTGAGCCGCAGTTTTTTTTTCCTCCGGTCCGCCGGTATCCGCAGTTTCAGGCGCGGCAATTTCAGGCGCTGCGGTTGCCGCATCCATATTCTCGAGCAGTGCCGTTTTATCGTCGGGATCGGGCGTTTTGTCGGATGGTTTCCTTGATGCGTCGGTATCGGTCATTGCGTCCTCTTCCGGCTTTCCAACATCTTCGTCCGGTGCGGCGCTTTGTTCAACCGGGGTCCGGCGTTTGTCCGTATCCGTCTCTGGCCCGGATTTCGGGCCGGTCTCCGATACCGGTACGCCACTGTCGTCCAGTTTCCCGATGACGGACAGCAGGGCTGTCGTCGTTGGCTGCTGCGCGAAGATGACTTCCCGCCAGTCGATATCGCCGATTTCCGATGCCACCGCGTCCGACAGGCAGATCGCTTTCAGGCTGTCGCAGGTCCCGGCGAGCCCTGCTTTTTCGACCAGGTCGGCAAAGATGCGTCCCGTCCTCGGCGAAAAGAAGAGCACATAGTCCAGCGTCCGGTCACGGAGCGCCGTTACGGTGTCCTCGGCGAGGGCATCGACGGCCTTTGCGTCGTACAATGTCCGGCGTATCGTCTTGAAACCGGCCTTGTTCAGCGCCTCTGACATGTCTCCGGCGACGGTTTTTCCTGCGGCGTGGAACAAAAGACCATCTGCGGGTTTCAGGCGGTCGATCGTCAGCCGGGCAAGGTCCGCGTTGTCACCCTGCGCGCTTTCGACATTGACGAACCCCATTTCCCGGGCGAGGGCGGCGGTTGAATCGCCGACCGCCAGCACCCGGATGTCGCGGGTGGGGGAAAGCCGGGAAAACGCGCGGACGCCGTTGCGGCTGGTGAAAAGGATCGCCTGGGCCAGCGATATCTCTTTTTCGATGTCCGGGGTGGCGTATTCGATCTGCATCATCGGCGCCAGGACCGGGGTGATACCGCGCCTGGCGAGGGCAATTGCCGCGTCCGCAGAATCCTCCTGCGGGCGCGTGATCAGCGCGCGTTTGCGTCGGCGCTCACTCATCTTCCGCTTCGATGAAAAACCCCGGTCCCGCCTTGCCGCGCAGTTCGTCTGCGGCGTCCTCGCCCATCCGGGCGGCATCTGCCGTGGCGCCGCGGCGCTCCGTCTCGATCAGTTCGCTTCCGTCGGGGCGGACGATCGCGGCGCGAAAATACATATCGCTTCCGCTGACCTCGGCCAGCGCGGCAATCGGTGTACGGCAAGATCCGTCGAGCCCGGCAAGGAGCGTGCGTTCGGCCGCCGACGTAATCGCGGCCTCTGCATCGCCGAGCGGGGCAAGCAATTCGGCGATACGGCTGTCGTTCTTGCGGCGTTCGATCCCCACGACGCCCTGGCAGACCGCCGGCAGCATCTCTTCCGGGGCGACGGGGCGGGCGCCCACATCGTCCCGCCCAAGCCGGTTCAGGCCGGCAAGGGCGAGAAACGTCGCATCGACCTCGCCGGCGGACACCTTGCCGAGACGTGTATCGACATTTCCGCGCAGTGGGACCACCTTCAGATCGGGGCGGCGGTGCAGCAGCATCGCCTTGCGCCGGAGCGAGGCGGTGCCGACGGTGATGCCCGTGGGCAGATCGGCAATCGATTCGGATCCCGGCGCTATCAGCGCATCGCGCGGGTCGGCGCGCGGCAGCAGGCAGTCGATGATCAGCCCGTCGGGAAACCAGGTCGGCACGTCTTTCATGGAATGGACGGCGATATCGATCGTCCCTTCCAGCATGGCCTCTTCGATTTCCTTGGTGAAAAGACCCTTTCCGCCGACATCCGACAAGAGGCCCTGCTGCATGCGGTCCCCGGATGTCCGGATGATCTCGATATGAACGGCATCCTCCGCCGCCAGTTCGGGATGGGCCTCGCCAAGCCGGCGGCGCACTTCGTTGGCCTGCCAGAGCGCAAGCGGGCTGCCGCGCGTACCGATACGAACCATGGGAACCGTCATGCCGACCACCCTCCCCGAAACCGGATCGGTTCGCCGCAGAAACCTGCCCGCACCCCGCCGGGCATATGGCGGATATTGAAGGCCGCCGCCGTGGCGTTTGCGGCGGCTCTGGGGTAGGGTCGCGGCCCCTGGTAATTCGAGTACAGAGTCATTTCGATGATCGTCTTAGGTATTGAGACAAGCTGTGATGAAACGGCGGCGGCAATCGTGACCGGCGAACGCCGTGTACTGGGCAATGTTATCTATTCCCAGCTTGATGAACACAAGGCTTTTGGCGGGGTCGTGCCCGAAATTGCGGCACGGGCGCATCTCGATATTGTGGAAGACGTCATCCGCCGCACGTTCGCCGAGGCCGATCTGACGGTCGGAGATCTCGACGGGATCGCCGCGACCGCCGGTCCCGGGCTGATCGGCGGCGTAATTGTCGGCGCCATGACCGCGAAGGCGATGGCGGCGACGCGGAACCTGCCCTTCATTGCGGTCAATCATCTTGAAGGCCACGCGCTGACGGCGCGGCTCACCGACAATGTCGCGTTTCCCTATCTGCTGCTGCTGGTCTCCGGCGGACATTGCCAGTTCCTGTCGGTTGACGGGCCGGGCCGGTATACCCTGATGGGTGACACGGTCGACGATGCCGTCGGCGAAGCATTCGACAAATGCGCGAAGATGATGGGGCTCGGATTTCCGGGCGGCCCGGCGGTCGAGGCGGCGGCCCGCGCGGGCGATGCGAAACGATTTGCCTTTCCGCGTCCGATGAAGGGGCGTGCCGGCTGCGATATGTCGTTTTCCGGTCTGAAGACATCGGTACGCCAGGCCATTCTCGATCTTCCCGGTCAAAGCCTGTCCGGTTCCGACGCCGCCGATATCGCCGCCTCGTTCCAGGCCGCCGTCGCTGATGTACTGGCGGACCGCTGCGCCCACGCGATCGCCGAATTCGATGAAAAACACCCGGACGGCAAAACGCTTGTCGTCGCCGGCGGCGTCGCTGCGAACGCTGCGCTTCGCGAAAAGCTGACAGGGCTGTGCGCGCTGGTCGGTTTCCGATGTGTTGTGCCGCCGCCTGCGCTCTGCACCGATAACGGCGCGATGATCGCCTGGGCCGGGATCGAGCGGCTGCGGCTCGGTCTCACGAACGGCCTCGATTTTGCCCCCCGCCCGCGCTGGCCGCTGGCGGAGCTGGAGGGCGTGCCGGCGTAATGGGAACCGGGCTTGCCGCCGTTCGTTTTGGCATTTGCCCGGATCGTCGTACAATGCCAATTCGAACATATTCGTTGGGAGAAAGAGCATGACCGGTACAGAAGAATTTCGCGGACACGCAGTTGTAATGCAGCCCGGCGACGGGCCGAGTTTCTGGCAGCCGATGCCGGCCAACGGCCATGCCGACCCCATGCTGATGCCCGCCAACACGAAGTTCGGCGATGTGTCGATGGGCTATCAGACCATCGCGGTCGGCGGCCATGTGCGCGAACATTCCCATGCCGACCAGGTGGAGCTGCAGATCTGCTTTAGGGGCAAGGGCTACGTGATGGTGGATGGCGAGCGCCACGATATCGTGCCCGGCTCGTCCTGCTTTCTCGGCTACGACGTCAAGCATGCGATCCATAATGACGGCGACGAGGAACTGGTCATGCTGTGGGTTATCACGCCCGCCGGGCTGGAGGATTTCTTCGAGACCATCGGCCGGCCGCGCCGGCCGGGGGAGCCCGCGCCGGAGCCGTTCGAACGCCCCGCCGACGTTGTCGCGATCGAGCGCGCCATGGGCATGAACGACACCTGATACCTGAAGCCGCGCGAGAAAAGAGACACAGGAAAGACCAGCCGTGCCCAAAGTCGATATCGGCGATGCCGAAATTCATTATGAGGAATCCGGACAAGGGGATCCGATCATGTTCGTGCCCGGCCTCGGCGGGGGCGGCACAGTATGGAATCAACAAATACCCGCATTCTCCGATGCCTACCGGACCATCGTCCACGATCATCGCGGCTGCGGCCAGAGCACCTATTCCCGAATAGATTATTCGGTCGACCAGATGGCCGACGACGCCATCCGGCTGATGGACCGGCTCGGAATCGAGCGTGTGCACTGGGTCGGCCATTCGACCGGCGGCGCGATGGGCCAGACCGTTGCGCAGGAACATCCCGACCGGCTGGCGTCGCTGGTGCTGAGCGCGACCTGGGCCGGTCAGGATTCCTATTTCAACCGCGCCTTCGCCGCGCGCCGGGCGGTCCTGTCGACGTCCGGCGCGGCGGATTACGCGCGCCAGTCGATCCTGACGCTTCTGCCGCCCTGGTATATTACGCAGAACCCGGAACGGATCGACGAGCTCGAGGGGCATCTCGGCGGCGGCGATCAGCCGGTCGAGATCATGCAAAGCCGGATCGATGCGATCTGCGCCTATGACCGGCGCGCCGGCATGGGCGATATAAAGGCGCCGACCCTGGTGATCGTCGCGGCGGACGACATGGTCACGCCGCGCTACCTGTCCGACGAACTGGCGGAAAACATCCCGGGTGCCGAAAAGGTCGTCATTCCGACCGGCGGCCATTTCGTCATTCACGTTGAAACCGACGCCTATAACAGCGCCGTGCGCGACTTCATCGACCGGCATCCGATGCAGTCCGGAGGGCGCGCGTCATGATTTCGATTATCGGGGCCGGGTCGTGGGGGACCGCGCTGGCGATCGCCGCGCGGCGGGCCGGAAACGACGTGGCGCTCTGGGCCTACGAGGCGGAGATCCTCGCGGCGATAAACGACACCCACGAAAACACGCTGTATCTGCCGGGCGTCGCGCTCGATCCTGCGATCCGGGCGACGGCCGATCTTGAGGAGGCCGCTGCGGCGGATGCGCTTTTGCTGGCGCCGCCGGCACAGCATCTGCGGGCCACCATCGCACCGCTTGCCGGCCGGCTTCCGGCCACCGTGCCGCTGGTGATCTGTTCCAAGGGGATCGAACAGGAAACCCTTTCGCTGATGAGCGAGGCCGTAGAGGCGTCGTTTCCCGAGAACCCTGTCTTTATCCTGTCCGGCCCGACCTTCGCGGCGGATGTCGCCGAGGGCCTGCCGACGGCGGTCACCCTTGCCGGCAGCGATCTCGCCACGGCCCAGGTTCTGGCCGACCGGCTGAGTTTCGACCGCTTCCGTCCCTATTCGGGCGACGACGTGATCGGGGCGCAGATCGGCGGTGCGATCAAGAACGTGCTCGCCATCGCCTGCGGCATCGCGGAGGGACGCGGTTTCGGCGACAACACCCGCGCGGCGCTGATCTCCCGCGGTCTCGCCGAACTGACCCGGCTGTGCCTCGCCAAGGGCGGGCGGCGCGAAACAATGATGGGCCTGTCCGGGCTGGGCGATCTGGTGCTGACCTGCACAAGCACGCAATCGCGCAATTATTCCCTCGGCCTGGCGCTGGGCGGCGGCCAGACGCTCGCGGAAATTCTGGGCCAGCGAAAATCCGTCGCCGAGGGGGTCTTCACCGCAAGCGCCGCCGTCGCGCTGGCCGAAAAACTGGACATCGAGATGCCGATCGTGAGTGCCGTGGATGCGGTC
>JAYOMI010000016.1:38787-42343 GCA_038120765.1 Rhodospirillaceae bacterium | reverse complement strand
CCGATATCAACGAGGTCATCGAGGGATTGCTGTCGCGCCCCTTGCGGGACGAGACCGACTGACGGTCTTTCCAATTGGCCGCGCCGTGATGTATTGACGATGAAGACAGCGATACGAGGATTCAGGACCGATGGCGAAGCAGCACTGGCTTTTCAAATCCGAACCCGGCGCGTGGTCGTGGGACGACCAGGTGAAAAAGGGCGTCGAACACTGGGACGGCGTGCGCAACTATCAGGCCAATAACAACATGAAGGCCATGAAGAAGGGAGATAAGGGCTTCTTCTATCATTCGGTCAACGAAAAGCAGATCGTCGGCATCGTCGAGGTCGTAAAGGAACATTACCCCGATCCCACCGATGAATCGGGCCGTTTCGGCATGGTCGATATCAAGGCGGTCGAACCGGTAAAAACGCCGGTGACCCTCGCCGACGTGAAGGCCGAACCGAAGCTTGCCGACCTGGCGCTCGTCAGGCAGTCGCGGCTGTCGGTGGTGCCGGTCGGCGCGGACGAATGGAAGCTGCTGTGCAAGATGTGCGGCGTCAAACCCTGAACGCGGGGGGAGGTGTTTGCAATGAGCGCGCCTTTCTTTCTGTGTCGCCTCGACGAGCTGGATGACCCCGGCAGCAAGGGGTTCGAAAACATCGACGGCGAGAAACCGTTCTTTCTGGTCCGCCGCGGGGACGAGGTTTTCGGGTACCGCAATTCCTGCCCCCATTACGGTGCCCCGCTCGACTGGAAGCCGGATGCTTTCCTGTCCTATGACAGGGACATGATCCTGTGCTCGATGCATTCAGCCCTGTTCACGATAGATGAAGGGCGATGTGTCGATGGTCCCTGCCCCGGCCAAAGACTGGAGCCGGTCGCTCTGGAGATCAGGAATGACGGCATTTTTCTCGCCGCGTGATCGCAGATGATCGCGGGAATGTGACGGGGGCGGGTTGTCGCACCCGCCTTGCCCGTGGCGTCATAAATAATGATAATCGGATGAAACGGTGGGCTTAGAAGCCGTTCACTCTAGGGAGAGAACCATGTCAGAACACGATCTTTTTCCGGTGCCCGCCGACTGGGCAAAGCGCGCGCTGGTCGACGAAGCGAAATACAACGAGATGTATGCGCAGTCGGTGGCCGACCCGGAAGCGTTCTGGGGCGAGCACGGCAAGCGGATCGACTGGATCAAACCCTATACCCAGGTAAAGGACGTCTCCTACGCGCATGAAGACGTGCATATCCGCTGGTATCACGACGGCACGCTGAACGCCTCGGTCAACTGCCTCGACCGGCACCTGGAAACACGCGGCGACCAGACGGCGATCATCTGGGAAGGCGACGATCCTGCCGATTCCAGGACGCTGACCTATCGCGAAATGTATGAAGAGGTCTGCAAATTTTCCAACGTGCTGAAAGCGAACGGCGCGAAAAAGGGCGACCGGATCACGATCTATCTGCCGATGATCCCGGAAATCGCGGTGGCCGTTCTCGCCTGTGCGCGTATCGGGGCGATCCATTCGGTGATCTTTGGCGGCTTCTCCCCCGATTCCATCGCCGGCCGCATCCACGATTCGGATTCGACCCTCATCGTCACGTCCGACGAGGGCGTGCGCGGCGGCAGGCCGATCCCGCTAAAGGCGAATGTCGATGCCGCGCTGGCGAAATGCCCGACCGTCGAAAAATGCATCGTCGTCAAACGCACCGGCAAGGACATCGACTGGGTCGACGGGCGCGATGTCTGGTACCACGAGGCAATGGCCGATGTGGCCGCGGAATGCGCGCCGGAGGAAATGAACGCTGAAGACCCGCTGTTCATTCTTTATACGTCGGGCTCCACCGGTACGCCGAAGGGCGTGCTGCATACGACCGGCGGCTACATGGTCTACGCGTCGATGACCCATCAATACGTTTTCGATTATCACGACGGCGATGTGTACTGGTGCACCGCCGATGTCGGCTGGATCACCGGCCACAGCTATATCGTCTACGGGCCGCTCGCCAACGGGGCGACAACGCTGATCTTCGAGGGCGTGCCGAACTATCCGGATTTCTCGCGTTTCTGGCAGGTTTGCGACAAGCACCAGGTCAACATCTTCTACACAGCGCCGACGGCGATCCGCGCGCTGATGCGCGAAGGCAATGCGCCGGTCGATGCGACCAGCCGGAAATCGATCCGCCTGCTGGGCTCGGTGGGAGAGCCGATCAATCCCGAAGCCTGGCTCTGGTATCACAACGTGGTCGGCAACGGCCAATGCCCCATCGTCGACACCTGGTGGCAGACCGAAACCGGCGGCATCCTGATCACGCCCCTGCCGGGCGCCACGGCGCTCAAACCCGGCTCCGCGACAAAGCCGTTCTTCGGCATCAAGCCCGAAATCGTCGATGCCGACGGCAACGTGCTCGACGGCGCGACCGAGGGCAACCTGATCCTGACCGATTCCTGGCCGGGCCAGATGCGCACCGTGTATGGCGATCACGACCGCTTCGTGCTGACCTATTTCTCGACCTACAAGGGCAACTATTTCACGGGCGATGGCTGCCGCCGCGACGCGGACGGCTATTACTGGATCACCGGGCGCGTCGACGACGTGATCAACGTGTCGGGCCACCGCATGGGCACGGCGGAGGTCGAAAGCTCTCTGGTCGGCCATTCCGACGTCGCCGAGGCGGCGGTCGTCGGCTATCCCCACGACATCAAGGGCCAGGGCATCTATGCCTATGTCACCCTGATGGAAGGGCATGAACCGTCGGAAGAGCTGCGCAAGGAACTGGTGCAGTGGGTGCGCAAGGATATCGGCCCCATCGCCTCGCCCGACCTCATCCAGTGGGCCCCCGGCCTGCCGAAAACCCGCTCCGGCAAGATCATGCGCCGCATCCTGCGCAAGATCGCCTCCAACGAACACGACCAGCTCGGGGACACGTCGACCCTCGCCGACCCGGCGGTGGTGGACGATCTTGTGGAGAACCGCCAGAACCGGTAGCGGAGAGCACTATATATTGTGGCTCTGGGCGTTCAGGGCCGGCAATGGTTAAGACAATTGCCGGAATTGGAGAACAAATACGGGGTAAAGTAGGGGTAAAACAGGAACATGTGACCGCGATTGCCCTGAAAAAGCGGTCAGGATCAACCCGTTAGCCGATTCGGATAGGGTTTCTCAACAATTGCCCCCAAGACCTTGATTTAGTTCCGGAAATTGACGTTCCCGATGGCGTTTTGGAGAGCGTTCCGGCGGCGGCTTAAAAATCGACGCAGCGGCCGGCTTTTTCCCAGTCGCCGTAGCGCGTCGGATCGGGGCCGCCCCGGCCGCCGATTTCCTTCGGCGCGGCTTTCGCGTCGGTTTCGGTCGCATGGGTTTTGGTCGCGCCGGAGTCGGCTTTTGCGGAGTCGGCTTGAGCAGATTCCGGCGCCGGTGTTGCGGCGTCTGCAGGATCGACCGCGTCGGGGGATGGTTTTTCAGGTGTCTTTGTCATACTTCCAATATGGGACGTGTCTGCGGGTTTGCCAAGCGCCGGCGCGCCGGATCACGCCCTTGAAGGGGTAATAATCACCCCCAGATAATACCTGCGC
>JAYOMI010000016.1:32449-38777 GCA_038120765.1 Rhodospirillaceae bacterium | reverse complement strand
TACCTGAAGACAGCCATTCTTCTCGCCGGCATGACGGCCCATTTCGTCGGCATCGGCTTTATGCTCGGCGGGCCGACCGGCATGCTGATCGCGCTTGCCATCGCGGTCGGCATGAACGTGTTCGCCTACTGGAATTCCGATCGCATGATGCTGTCGATGTACGGTGCCCAGCAGGTCGATGCGCGATCCGCGCCCGGGCTTTACGGCACGGTTCGGCAGCTTGCCGACCGCGCCGGCCTGCCGATGCCGAAGGTCTATATCATCGACAACGACCAGCCCAACGCCTTCGCGACCGGGCGCAATCCGGAAAACGCGGCGGTGGCGGCGACCAGCGGCCTGCTGCGCACCCTGTCGACCGAGGAGGTCGCAGGCGTGATGGCGCATGAACTGGCCCATGTGAAAAACCGCGACACGCTGATCATGACCATTACCGCGACCGTCGCCGGCGCGATTTCCATGCTGGCGAATTTCGCGATATTTTTCGGCGGCAACCGCAACAATCCGCTCGGCCTGGTCGGCACCATCCTGATCATGATCCTCGCGCCGATTGCCGCCATGCTGGTCCAGATGGCGATCTCGCGCACCCGCGAATACGCCGCCGACCGCGAAGGCGCTGAAATCTGCGGCCATCCGCTGTGGCTGGCATCGGCGCTCGACAAGCTCGAACGCGGGGCGCAAGCCATCGACAACCCGGCGGCGGAAAACAATCCCGCGACCGCGCACATGTTCATCGTCAACCCGCTGCATGCGCGTTCGATCGACGGTCTGTTTTCGACCCACCCGAACATGCAGAACCGGATTGCCAGATTGCGGGAAATGGCCGGGGCGCCTGCCGCCGGCCCGTGGGGGTAAGCGGTATACCCGAAAGATGTGATGGCGCCGCTCTTCGCCCAGCGCGCCTATTCGCATTGTAAGGCGCAGACTTTCGGGTATCTTCCGCGCATGAACAATTCTTCCCAGACCAGAGCCGATCTCCGCACCATCGGCCTTGCCGCCCGCGAACGCGCCCATACCGTCCTGCACGAAGTACTGGACCGCGGCCGGCCGCTGGACGAGGTGCTCGCCACCGATAAAAGGTTCGCCCGCCTGAACGACCGCGACCTCGCGTTCGCGCGGAACCTTGTGGCGACGACGCTGCGCCGTCTCGGCCAGATCGACGCGCTGATCGCCGATTGTCTCGACAAGCCGTTGCCGGACTCCGCTGCTGCTGCGCGCAACGCGCTGCGCATCGGCATATGCCAGATCCTGTTTCTCGATACCCAGACCCATGCCGCCGTCGATACCGCCGTGGCGCTGACCGGCAAGCGCGGGCCGGAGCGGTTCAAGGGACTGGTCAACGCGATCCTGCGGCGTATCGTCCGCGCGGGTGAGGCCGATATCCTGGCGGCATTTCCCGATGGCCTGAACGTGCCGGAATGGCTGTGGAAATCGTGGTTCGCGTCCTTCGGCGAAGAGACCGCCACGGCGATCGCCGCGCGTCATGTGCAGACGCCGCCGATAGATCTTACCGTGCGCGGCGATTCCGCAGATGCGGATGACTGGGCGGCGCGTCTCGGCGGGGAGCGGATCGGCCAGGCCAGCGTGCGCTTGGCCCATGCCGGCAATATCGCAGGCCTTGAAGGGTTCGACGAGGGCGTCTGGTGGGTGCAGGACGCCGCCGCCGCCCTGCCGGCCCAGGTTCTGCTGAGCGCAGTGTCCGAAGCGGGTGCCGGGTTCCGGGTCGCGGATCTTTGTGCGGCGCCGGGCGGCAAGACCGCGCAGCTCGCCGCCGCCGGGCTGGACGTGACGGCGGTCGACGTATCGGGGCCGCGGCTTCGCACGCTGCGTGAAAACCTCGCCCGCCTGAAGCTGACCGCCGGCGTGGTCGAGGCCGATGCGCTGTCCTGGGAACCGGCAGCACCGTTCGAGGCGATCCTCCTCGATGCGCCCTGCTCAGCGACCGGCACCATCCGGCGGCATCCCGATATCCCGCATCTCAAAACCGCCGCTGACGTCACCCACCAGACCGATCTGCAGCGGAAGTTCCTCGACCACGCGGCGGAGATCGTCCGGCCCGGCGGCGTTATCGTCTACAGCGTGTGCTCGCTCCAGGAATCGGAAGGCCCGGGCCAGATCGAAGCGCTGCTGAAGCGGAATCCGGGATTGCAGATGGATCCGGTCGCACCTGCGGAGGTGCCGGATTTCGATGCCTGCATCACGCCGGCGGGCGCTGTCCGCGTGACGCCCGCGCATCTTGCCGATAAAGGCGGGGCCGACGGATTCTATATTGCCCGCTTGCGCAATATTGACACGCCATGAGACGCGCAGATTACTTGCCGCGACTCGCCCTAACTGATACCTAGACGCCGTGCAGAAACCGGTCAGAATTGCCCCCTCGATCCTCTCAGCGGACTTCGCGGCGCTGGGTGAAGAAGTCCGCGCGATTACACGCGCAGGGGCGGACTATATTCATGTCGATGTGATGGACGGCCATTTCGTGCCCAACATCACAATCGGTCCCGATGTCGTGAAGGCTTTGCGCTCCGCCAGCAAGCAGCCCTTCGACGTGCATCTGATGATTTCGCCGGTCGACCCCTATATCGAGGCGTTCGTGAATGCCGGGTCGGATATCATCACTGTCCATGCCGAAGCCGGACCGCATCTGCACCGCACCATCCAGCTGATAAAGTCCTATGGCGTAAAGGCCGGCGTCTCGCTGAACCCGTCGACGCCGGCGTCTGCCGTATTCGAAGTCCTGCCCGATATCGACCTCGTTCTGGTGATGAGCGTCAATCCGGGATTCGGCGGCCAGAAATTCATTCCGGGCATGCTCGGCAAGATCGAAACGCTGCGCGCCGCGATAGATGCATCCGGGCGCGATATCGATCTTGAAGTCGATGGCGGCATCGATGCCAAAACGGCAAAGGCGGTGATCGCGGCGGGTGCCGATGTGCTCGTTGCAGGCAGCGCCACGTTCAAGGGCGGCAAGCGCCGCTATGCCGCAAATATTCGCGGCCTTCGCGGCGTCAAATGACAGAGCGGCCGGGCGCAAAGATAATCGATACCGAGGAGCCGCTGCTGGACGATGCGTCTGTCAGCCGTCCGTCGAAGTCTGCGCCGTCCAAACCCAAATCAAGGCCGCGTTCGCGGCCCCTGGCACGCCGGATTCCCGTCTTGGAGATGGCGCGCGAAGGCACCTACTGGGTGGCGCGGATCTGGTTTCGCGGTGTGTTCTACAGCAATTCGCTGCGCGGGCGTCGCCCACAGGCGCTGAGACTGATCCCCCAGGAAAACTGGCCCGGCAGTTCCGATCGCGGCGCGGGTCTGGTCGATGGCCGGTTCCGGTTTCTCAATCACACACTGAAAGCGGAAGATGCTTTTTCTGCGGCGCTTGAAGCGGGCCCCGCCTGGCAGGCGGAGCTTCACAGTTTCGACTGGCTGCGCGACATGCGCGCGGTGGGTACCGAGGCCGCCCGTATGCAGGCACGAAACTGCGTTGCGAGCTGGATATCGGCAAACCCCAAATGGGATCCGCTGATCTGGCGCCCGGACGTGCTGTCGAGCCGTTTGTGCAACTGGCTGACCCATGCCGAATTTGTCTCTGCCGGCGCCGATGCGTCCTTTGCATCGATGTTTCTCGACAACATCGCGCGCCAGGTGAAACACCTGCGGCGTGTCGCCCCGTTCGTGCCCGACGGGCTGGAGCGGATGATCGTGGTCAAGGCGCGGGTCTATGCGGCGCTCTGTCTTCCCGGCGGCGCGCGGTATGCGCCGCGTCTGGTCCGGATCCTGGCGGCAATGTGCGAACGTCAGATTCTGCCGGATGGCGGTCATATCGAACGCAGTCCAAAGGCGCAGATGGCGGCGCTGCGCCACCTCATCGATCTGCGGGCGATCCTCAAGGCGTCGAACATTGATGTGCCCGAAGCCCTGCAACGTGCAATCGACCGGGCCGCGCCGATGCTGCGTTTCTATCGCCACGGCGATGGCGGACTGGCCTTGTTCAACGGCGCGAACGAGGGCGAGGCCTGGCTGATCGACGTGGTCCTGACCAAGGCCGAATCCCGCGGGCAACCCGTTACATCGGCCCCGCACACAGGGTTCGAGCGTTTCATGGCGAACCGGACGCTGGTCATCGCCGATTCCGGCGCACCGTCTCTTGTCGGCAAGGGCGCACATGCCGGCACCCTCAGCTTCGAGATGAGCTTCGCGAAGCAGCGCATCATCGTCAATTGCGGGGCCTATGCGGGGCGGGATGCGCGGTGGCGGCTTGCGCAGCGCTCCACGGCCGCGCATTCGACCATGATCGTCGACGATCGTAATTCGACCGAACTGCGGGAAGACGGTTCGATCGGCGCGCGCCCCGAAAACGTCACGGCGGAGCGGCTCGAGGCGGACGGCAATACCTGGCTCGATCTCAGCCATGATGGATATCAGGCCGAGCTCGGGCTCGTGCATCGCCGGCGCATCTATGTCAATGCATCGGGGACCGATGTGCGCGGCGAGGATACCCTCGAAGGGACGGGCGAACACCGTTTCGCGATCCGCTTCCATCTGCATCCTGCGGTGAAGGCGTCGCTGGTGAAAGACGGCGCATCCGTATTGCTGCGGCTGCCGGACAAATCGGGATGGCGGATGCGCTGTTCAGGCGGCGTCGCCAGCCTGCAGGAAAGCATTTATCTCGGCGACGGACACGAATCCCGGCGCTCCGAACAGATTGTGATTTCGGGCGGGACCAGCCAGGGCGAGGCAAAGGTCAAATGGGCGCTGACGCGGCTTAACGACAGCTAGGAACCGGCCGGCTGGCACGATCCCAAAAACCGCAATTTACAATTTTCCTGAGCGGCAGGACGATCAGAGCTGCCAGCGGCGGTAACCGGCCGGCAGATCAAGCCCGCGCCACATACCCTTTACATCGGCGATGACACAGTCGCCGGATGCGAGTTTGGCGAGATCGGCCGGACCGTAGCCTGCATAGATATCGTGGGACACCGCGCCGACGACACAGTCGTATCCCGATGCGCCGTCGAGTGAGTCCATCAGGTCGACATTGTATTCGTGCTTCGCTTCCGCCGCATCGGCGAACGCATCGTGGACGTCTACCTTGAACCCGCGGCCGACAAGCGCGTTGATAATGTCGATCACCCGTGAATTGCGGAGGTCCGGCACGTTCTCCTTGAACGTCAGTCCGAGGATCAGGACCCGCGCCCCGGCGCCCTTGCCCTGCTGGCCAAGCGCGGAAGCAATACAGTCGGCAACGTACGGCCCCATCGCATCGTTGATGCGCCGCCCGGCGAGGACGATTTCCGGATGGTGTCCCACGGCGACGGCGGCATGGGCGAGATAGAACGGATCGACGCCGATGCAGTGACCGCCGACCAGGCCCGGCCGGAAGTTCAGGAAGTTCCATTTGGTGCCGGCGGCTTCCAGCACGTCATGGATCGAGATGCCCATCTTGTGAAAGATCGTGGCGACCTCGTTGACGAAGGCGATGTTGATATCGCGCTGGGCGTTTTCGATCACCTTGGCGGCTTCGGCGGTTTTTATGTCGGCGGCGGGGAAAACGCCGCCCGATGTCACCGCGCCGTACATTTCGCAAAGCGTTTCCGCGACGGCCGGAGTCTGGCCGGCGACGACCTTGGTGATCTTGTCGACGGTATGTTCGCGGTCGCCCGGGTTGATCCGTTCCGGCGAATAGCCGAGGAAGAATTCCTCGCCGCATTTCAGCCCGGATGCCTCGGCGAGGATCGGGCCGCAGACGTCTTCGGTGACGCCCGGATAGACGGTGCTTTCATAGACGACGATGGCACCCTTCGACATGACTTCGCCGACCATCTTGCTCGCGCCACGCACCGCGCCGAGATCGGGCTGGTTGTTCGCGCCCACCGGGGTCGGTACCGTGACGATATAGATATCGGCACCCGTGATATCGTCCGTGTTCGCGGAATAAACGAGTGTGCTGGCCTTCAGCCGGTCGGGCTCGACCTCGCGGGTACGGTCCTCGCCGCCTTCAAGCTCCGCCACGCGCCCTGCGTCGATATCGAACCCGATCACGGGATAGGTCCGCGCAAGGGCAACGGCGAGGGGCAGGCCGACGTAACCGAGGCCGACGACAACTATTTTACTGTTCTTATCCATGGGAATTGGACCATTCAAGACCGGCGTTCGTGTACTTTGAATGCGGGGGGGCTGTCAACAAATGCGAGGCCCCGCACCCTGGCTTAACGAGATTCACGCGATGAACGGTTATACCGAATCAAAGAGTGTGACATATTGATTATGAAGTGGGCAGAGCCATCGGATGAACAAGAAGAGTCTTGACGTTCGCCTTGTGAACGCTCTACAGTTC
>JAYOMI010000016.1:28190-32439 GCA_038120765.1 Rhodospirillaceae bacterium | reverse complement strand
GTTCATCGGGTGAACAATCATCTCGTGCGCGGCGGATTAGGACTTCCTGGCAGATATCTTAGATACGGCGAACGGCGGCAGTAAAATCGGCGAAAACAACGATCCCAATGTGATCACGCTGGGCGTCCTCAGCGCGATCGAGAAAGATGAAAGGGCGACGCAGCGTGCGATTTCGCAGGATCTAGGTATTGCCCTCGGGTTGGCGAACGCCTACCTGAAACGCTGCGTAAAAAAGGGTTTTATCAAGGTCCAGCATATCCCGGCTAACCGATACGCCTATTATCTCACCCCACAGGGCTTTGCAGAGAAAAGCCGGTTGACCGCCGACTATCTGTCGATGTCGTTCAATTTTTTCCGTTCATCACGTGAACAGTGTGCTGTGCTGTTTGCCACTTGCGAAGAGAAGCGGTGGACCCGTGTCGCCTTGGCAGGCTGCGGCGATCTCGCTGAAATATTTACGTTGTGTCGTCGTGAAGGTTCAGATGTGGAAATCGTCGGCATTATTGACACGTCGGCCGATGGTGATGCGCCCGAGAGGTTTGCAGGTCTGCCTGTCGTGCGCCGTTTGACCGACCTGACAAAGGTGCATGCCGTTGTTGTGACCGATATCCAGAACGGTCAGCGGGTTTTCGATGTCCTAAGCAAGGCAATCCCGCCCGAACGGGTTCTCACCGCACCGATGCTCAAGGTCTCGCGCACGCCGCCGGTGTTGACAGATGACTGAACGGGCAACCTCTATAACTCCAGCGGAATCACGAGGGGGCGATGCAACTTCTCTCCGCTGGTTTGTCGCCAAGACGCATCCGAACGGAGAGCAAAAAGCGTTGTTCCATCTCGAGCGCCAGGGGTTCAATGTTTACCTGCCGCGCTATCTGAAGCGAGTCAGTCACGCGCGCAGGGTCAGTTGGCATCCTCGGCCGCTCTTTCCGACATATCTTTTCGTCGCAATGGGTGGCCCCGATCAAAGGTGGCGTGCGATAAACTCTACTGTCGGTGTTGCGCATCTGATCTGCGATGAGCGTGGACCGGTGCCGGTACCCGAGGGGATCGTTGCTGCGCTTCAAAACGAAGAGGACGATCGCGGTCTGGTTATGACCGGCCGAAAGGTACCATTCGAAAAAGGCACCGAAGTTCAGATCATGTCCGGCGCATTCGCCGATCATATCGGGAGCTTCTACGGTGCGACGGACGATAAGAGGGTTGTAATCCTACTAGACCTCATGGGTCGGCAGGTAAGAGCCAAAGTAAATCTGGACGCCATCAGCGCGCACGCCTGACGTCCCGGCCCCCGAGCGGGGCTGCAATAATCCGACAAGCCCGGGAGGAGCGATTCACCCGGACTGCGGTAGCGTGGGAAATTGAAATTCAGTCGCTCGAGGAATTAAATTGTCGGAACTAAACGGATGAATGACAATGTTTCAAGGGATATGTCGGGTGCCAAGGTCGTCGTAACGGGTGCCGACGGCTTTATCGGATCTCACCTTGTCGAGGAACTGGTTCGTCGTGGCGCGTCGGTACGGGCGCTGGCGCAATACAATTCAATGGACAGTCATGGGTGGCTGGACGATCTGGGGGCGGAGGTTCGTAACTGTATCGAACTTGTCCGAGGCGATATCCGCGACCCCTCTCAAATGATATCCCTGTGCCAGAATCAGCAATACGTCTTTCACTTGGCGGCGCTGATCTCGATACCTTTCTCTTACGATGCGCCCAACGCGTATATCCAGACGAACGTCCAGGGTACGGCGAACGTCCTCGACGCCGCCCTCAGGGGCGGTGCGCAAAAAATCATTCATACTTCGACAAGCGAAGTCTATGGCACGGCAGTCACGGCCCCCATATCCGAAGATCACCCGCTGCAGGGGCAGTCGCCATATTCGGCGTCCAAGATCGGCGCGGACATGATGGCGAATGCCTTCCACAGGGCGTTCGATTGTCCCGTCACCACGTTGCGTCCATTCAACACCTATGGTCCGCGCCAAAGCGAGCGCGCCGTCCTGCCGACCATCGTGCGTCAGGCAATCGACGATGGCTGTGCTGAAATCACGTTGGGTGATCTAAGTCCAAAACGCGATTTCTGTTTTGTGGAAGATACGGTCGCCGCGTTTCTCGCGGCGGCATCGACCGGCCCGGACGCCAACGGCACCGTTTTGAATGCCGGAACCGGCAGAATGATCAGCATCGGCGACGTGGTTCGAGCCGTCCGTGACATTACCGGAAGTATAAAGCCGGTTGCCGAAGAAGCGCAACGCATGCGGCCTGTAAAAAGCGAGGTTATGGCGCTTCAGGCGGATTCCTCTAAACTTCACAAGCTTACAGGCTGGGAACCGCAATTTACGCTCGAACAGGGGCTCGCCCACGTTATCGACTGGTGGCGCGCGCGCGCCGGCAATTGGCGCAAGGATGCCGACTATATCTACTAAGACCGAAACAGTTTCGCCGGAGGCAGCACTGCTTTCAATTTTGCAGGGAGCGTTGCCGAGCGGCGCTCCATTGCATGCGCCGGTCTTCGAAGGCCGTGAATGGGAATACGTCAAAGACTGTATCGACACGGGATGGGTATCCAGCATCGGCGCGTATGTTGATCGGATCGAACAGATGATCTGCGAACGTATGGCCGCCACCAACGCAATTGCGACGGTTAACGGTACGACGGCGTTGCATGCATTGCTGGTGGCAACAGGCACTGGTCTAGGTGACGAGGTAATCCTGCCTGCACTTACGTTTGTCGCTACCGCCAACGCCGTAGTACATGCGGGAGCGAAACCGCATTTCTCTGACATTGAGCGGGGTACGCTGGGACTCGATCCCGTCTGCCTCGATGCCCATTTATCGGCGATAGTGGAAATGCGTGACGGGGTGCCGTTCAACCGGGATACCGGTTCGCGCATTAGCGCGATCATCGCCGTTCATGTGTTCGGACATCCATGCAATCTAGACGGCCTCGACCGTGTCGCCAAAAAATTCAACCTCGATCTCTTCGAGGATGCAGCCGAATCGCTTGGCTCGCTATACGGCGGTCGCCCCACTGGTGTTATCGGCCGCGCCGGTGTGCTGAGCTTTAACGGAAACAAGACGGTCACCACCGGCGGCGGCGGTGCCATAGTCACCAATGATCAGGAACTCGGGGCCTGCCTCCGACATCTGACGACCACAGCAAAAAAGCCGCATCCCTGGGTCTATGACCATGATGCGGTCGGCTTCAACTACAGAATGCCAAATATCAATGCGGCGCTCGGATGCGCCCAGTTGGAACTGCTCGATCGTTTCATTTCCGAAAAACGTGCGCTTGCTGGGTGGTATCGCGATCGTATTCTTCCGTTGGCTAGCGTTGAATTCATCGACGAAGCGCCCGAAAGTCGAAGCAATTTCTGGTTGAATGCCGTGCTGCTCCGCGACTGTAACGCACGCGATTCGTTGCTTGAGGCTGCGCATAGCCATGGCATTGGCCTCCGTCCTGCATGGCGCCCGATGCATGAGCTCCCCATGTATGCCGACTGTCCCCAGAGCGATATGTCGGTTACCAACGATATTTGCGCGCGGCTCGTCAATCTTCCTAGCGGCGTCGAAGCGGCCCGCCAGATTCTTGGTTCATCATTATCGTAAACGTATTAGCAATTACAGGATCGCGTGCTGATTACGGTCTTCTCAGCGGTCCGCTGCGGGCTATTCAGGAGACCGAGGGACTCGACCTTCGGCTGGCAATCACGGGCAGTCATATCCAGCCCTCCGCAGGCTCCTCGCGGGCTTTGATCATCGAGGACGGATTCACGATCAGTGCGGAGATTGATCCCGAGCTTTCTGATGATTCTCCGCGGGCCATTGTCGAGGCGACCGGCCGAATTACATCGCGGGCCGCGCGGATGTTCGAAGACCTCGACCCCGACATCGCGCTCGTGCTGGGCGACCGATACGAAATGCTTGCCGTTGCCACGGCGGCTGCCCTAATGGAGGTGCCGATCGCTCATATTCATGGCGGCGAGGCGACGTTGGGCGCCATTGACGACAGTCTGCGCAATGCTATCACCAAACTTTCGAGCCTCCATTTCGCCTGCGCGGAGCCTTATCGGGATCGGATCATCCAGATGGGTGAGCTACCTGACCGTGTGTTCAACGTCGGCGCGCCCGGGATCGAAAAACTGCTTAAAACCCCGCGGGCCAAGCCGTCAGAAATCTGGAGCCTTCTCGGCCGCGAACTGCCGGAACCATTCGTTCTGGTGACGTATCACCCCGAAACCGCAGGTGACCC
>JAYOMI010000016.1:15433-28180 GCA_038120765.1 Rhodospirillaceae bacterium | reverse complement strand
CCGTGCCGGCGGTATCCTGTTCACCGGCGTCAATGCGGATGCGCGGCACAACGCAGTGGCGTCGGCGATTCAGTCTTTCGTCGCGGCGACGCCCACCCGGGCCGCCTATATCGACAATATGGGTCAGCGACTTTACTGGACGGCCATGGCCCATAGCGCGGCAGTGGTCGGCAATTCCTCCAGCGGCATTATAGAGGCGCCGTCGCTGGCCGTGCCGACGGTAAACGTCGGGACGCGGCAGGCCGGTCGTCTTCGTGCCGGTTCCGTCATTGATTGTTCTCCTCTCCGCGAGGAAATTCTGAACGCGCTTGACCGGGCATTTGACCGTGATCTGGCGCTGGACGGGCAGACGCCCTATGGCAGCGGGGAGACGTCTGCGCGGATCGCCAAGAGTCTCGCGAGCGCCGATATCGGCGCGCTTTCGGTCAAGCCATTTTATGACCTCGTCGGTGGGCGCGCCGCATGAATTCCGTCGATCAACCATCTTTGTCGACAGGGATCTTCGTGATTGCGGAAGCCGGGGTGAACCATAACGGCGACCCCGTGCTCGCCCGGCGTCTGATTGATGCCGCCGCCGATGCCGGGGCCGATGCCGTGAAGTTCCAGACTTTCAGCGCCGATACCCTTGCGACGCATGCGGCGCCGATGGCGGACTATCAACGGACGGCGATTGGCGAAGGGCGATCGCAGCAGAATATGCTCCGGGCATTGGAGCTTGCGCCGGGCGACTATGCCGACCTGAAAGCCTATGCCGAAGACAGAGAGATCGAATTTATTTCCACACCGTTTGACTGTGCCAGCCTGCGGTTTCTGGTAGACGATCTAAAGGTAGCGACGCTCAAGATCGGCTCGGGCAACGCCAATGACGGCCCACTGCTGCTTGAGGCCGCGCGGTCGGGATGCCGCCTGATCGTTTCCACTGGGATGTGCGATCTTGAAGATGTCGGCGCAGCTATCGATCTGATTGCTTATGGGATGATGTCGGACCGGGCGCCGTCAGGTTCCGCTGATTTCACGGGGTACCGCACCAACCCGGATGCGATGCGTGCGGTGGTTGAGAAGCTCACTCTATTGCATTGCACCAGCCTGTATCCGGCGCCGGCGGATATGGCGAACCTGCGTGCGATGGAAACGATGCGGCAGGCATTCGGGCTGCCCGTCGGGTATAGCGATCATACCCTGGGGGGAACCGTCGCCCTTGCCGCTGCCGCTGCCGGTGCTGCCGTTATCGAAAAACATGTGACACTCGATTGCGCGATGCCGGGTCCCGATCACGCGGCGTCGATGGAGCCGGCGGTGTTCGCTTCCCTGGTTACCGATATCCGCACCGTCGAAGCCGCGCTTGGCACCGCATCCAAGGAGCCCGTCGCGGCGGAATACGATATGCGGTGCATCGCGCGGAAAAGCCTCGTTGCGGTGCGTAAGATAGCTGAAGGAACGGTGTTGGCAGCGGAAGATGTTTCGGCC
Source organism: Rhodospirillaceae bacterium (assembly GCA_038120765.1). Lineage (GTDB taxonomy): Bacteria > Pseudomonadota > Alphaproteobacteria > MPNO01 > UBA830 > CAXBCP01. The sequence continues at coordinate 26,713 of JAYOMI010000016.1, read as the reverse complement.
AAACGCCCCGGAGGCGGGATAAGTCCGATGGCCTTCTGGGATATGATCGGTAAGCCTGCGGAGCAGGATTACAACGCCGACGAAAGGCTTTCCCGGTGATATCAGCCGTACAGGCTGAGGCCCGACCCGCATTGATTATCGGGTCAGGCGGACATGCTGTCGTCGTGCTGTCCGCGCTGCATGCGGCGAATGTAGCGGTTGCAGGGTTGTTGGATTCCGATCCCTCGCGACACGGCGCCCAGGTTCTCGGTATCGATGTTCTGGGTGGTGACGAGATTGTTGAAAGCGGTAATCCGTCGGAATTTGTGCTGGTCAACGGGATCGGCGGGATTGTGGATACCGAACGACGGCGAGCCGTTTTTGAGAAATTCTGCGCACTCGGTTTCGAATTTCCGGCGATCGTTCATCCGTCGGCAATCGGTGCGAACGCAGTGCAGCTTGGGAACGGGGCGCACGTGATGGCGGGTGCAGTGTTTCAGCCCGGGACCCGTGTCGGTATGAATTCTATAGTGAACACCGGTGCGTTGATCGATCACGATTGTGCGATTGGTGATCATGTTCACATCGCTCCGGGTGTAACCCTGTCAGGCGGGGTGTCGGTTGGATCCGGAACGATGATCGGGGCCGGTGCGACAGTCATTCAGAATATCGTGGTTGGCGAAGGAGCGTTTATCGCCGCAGGCGCGACGGTTGTGTCAGGTGTCGATGCGGGCGCCCGCGTCGGCGGCACCCCTGCGAGAAAGTTTTGATCAGATGAACTGGAAAGATGCCATTGTGGCTCCGGACGCCAATATCCGGGATGCAATGGCGGCAATCGACAAGGCATCAATTCAGATGAGCCTGATGCTCAATGACGACCAAACCCTTATCGGCGCGGTTACCGACGGCGATATTCGCCGGGCAATACTGCGTGGCGCGTCGCTTGATACGCCGGCGCTGGAGATTGTGAGCAGGGCGCCGTATACGGCATCAGCAACGACCAACCGCGAAACGCTTGAACGGCATATGCGGACGCGTCAAATCCGGCAGATTCCGCTGCTGGATCAGGCGGGCCGCGTTGTCGACGTGGCCTATATCGACGATCTGTGCAGTATTTCCGAGCGCCGCCCGAATGATGTGATCCTGATGGCGGGCGGTATGGGAAAACGACTGAGACCGTTGACCGAGGATCTGCCCAAGCCAATGCTGAAGGTTGGCGAGAAACCGATCCTGGAAACGATTATCTCGCGGTTTGTCGGTCAGGGGTTTCAGAGTTTCAAGATTTCGCTGAACTATCACGCGAATACAATCCGGGACTATTTCGGTGACGGAAAAAGATTCGACGCCGAGATCGAGTATCTGGAAGAAACTACCGCGTTCGGGACCGCGGGCGCGATCAGTCTGCTGAAAGAACGCCCAGCGGCACCAGTTATCGTCATGAACGGAGATGTGCTCACACAGGTCGATTTCGTGAGCCTTCTGACCTATCATGAAGAACACGATGCGGACGCAACAATGGCGTTGCGCGAATTCGGCATGCAGGTCCCGTTCGGGGTGGTCGATGTCGACAATCATCGGGTGACGGCGATTCATGAAAAGCCGAATAAACAGTTTCTCGTAAATGCTGGAATCTATGTTCTTTCCCCCGACGTAGTCGAGCTTGTACCGCCCGACCGGCCGAGCGATATGACTGACCTGTTTCAGACGCTGATAGATACCGATCAGAAAGTTGCGGCCTTTCCGATCCATGAATACTGGATGGATGTCGGTCGCAAAACAGATCTCGAAAAGGCCACGGACGAATTCAAAGGTGTTTTCGGTTAACCGGCATGGCGAAGACCATAAGCGTTTTGCGAAATTTCGCGGGGGCGGCCGGATGACGGTACTGACTGCGGCGATCGTGGGACTGGGGCAGGTGGGCTCGCGGTTCGATGACGAACCGAGAGGTGCGGTCTGGTCTCACGCGGGGGCATATCTCGCTCTTGCCGACAGGTTTTCACTGACTGGAGGGGCAGATCTCGACACCGGAAACCTTGAACATTTCAGCGCCCGCGTGCCGACCGCTGATATATTCGACAGCGGGGCCGATATGGTGAGAACGTGCCGGCCAGACGTGCTGAGTGTCTGCACACCGCCGGCGGCGCGCGCCGATCTTATCGAGGAGTTGATCGACCTGCACAAGCCGGCGGCGCTAATCTGCGAAAAGCCGATGGATCTCGGCAAGGAAAGCAGGCAGCGCATTGTCGACTGCTGTGCAGCGGCGAACGTGTTGCTGATCGTGAATTACAATCGTCGATTCGCATCGGGATATCGGAATGCGCGCGAGGCGGTCGAACAGGGACGGATTGGCGACCTGGTGTCGGTGACGGTCACGAGCCCGAACCGGTTATGGTCGATAGGGACGCATGCGGCCAACCTGCTGCTGTATTTCGGTGGCGATGCGATCGACAGCGTGGTCGCGATGCCGATCGAGTCTCTTTACGAAGATGGCGAACCGGCGGCCGACGTGATGGTCAGGTTCTCGGGCGGCGTCGCCGGGCGCCTCAATACGTCGGGGAAGAAATCTGCCCTGATACTTGAGGTCGATGTGATCGGAACCAGCGGTCGGATACGTATCGAAGATGACGGACGTCGAGTAGTGCTTCGGAACTTCGAACAATCGCAGACCTTGGTCGGCTACCGCACCCTTGGTCCTGCAACAAACCTCACCGAGGCTGTGGAGCGAGAATCGACGTTTGTAAACATGATGACTGACGTGTACGGCGCAGTGGTGAGGGGACAACCGGTTGCAAGCGAAGGACGAAGCGCACTGGTCAGTGAACAATTAATCGAGCGCGTTGTCGCGATCTGCGAAGAAAGTATATCGGCATGACCTCACAAACTCTGGCGATTTTTGGTGGCCCCCCAGTTCGGACACGGCCATTCGTCGTCGGCCCCATGGTTGATTCTTCGGAGGAAGAACTGGTTCTCGCTGCTATTCGCAATGAAAACTTTTCCCGGTATATCGGCTCCGGCGGGCCGGATATCGAACGGGATCTGCGCAGGACAAGCGCAGACGCAGCAGGGATCGATGCGCCGTGGCATTTTCTGGGCGGCCCGAACGTCCGCGCTTTCGCTGCCGAGTTTGCTGAGTATTTCGGTGTCGCATACGCCATTCCTGTCAATTCGGCGACGACCGGCATCGCAACCGCATTAGCTGCCTGCGGCGTTGGCGGCGATGCCGAAGTTATCGTCCCGGCGATGTCGTTCAGCGCGACCGGATCGGCACCGCTGCTGTTCAATTCGACCCCGGTCTTTGTCGATGTCGATCCGCGGACCTATTGTCTCGACCCGGATGCCGTAGAGGCCGCTATCACGCGGCGGACCAAGGCAATCCTGCCGGTGCATTTACTGGGAAATGTTTGCGACATGACCGCGCTTGTCGAGATAGCCGCTCGTCATGGTCTCAAAATTATCGAAGATGCGGCGCAAGCGCCGGGATCGCGCTGGCGCGGACAATATGCCGGCACGATCGGCGATGCCGGCGTTTTTAGTTTTCAGCAATCTAAGAATATCATGACCGGCGAAGGCGGCATGATTGTCACCCATGACCCGGAAGTCGCCCGGCGTGCCCGCCTGATCGTCAATCACGGCGAAGCCGTACTGACAGATGGTCATCCCGACGAAGATCTGGTCGACATGATTGGAATGAACTTCCGGATGCCGGAACTTTGCGCTGCCGTTGGCCGAGCGCAACTCCAAAAGTTGGATCGGGTAAACGAATGGCGGAACGCGAACTATCATATTCTGGTCGACAAGCTTTCGGCGCTCCCTGGCATTACGGCACCACACGTGCCCAACGACGTAGGCTTCATCTGTCATGTCGCCGGGTTTCTTTATGACAGCGAAGAGACCGGACTCGAGCGAGATTTGCTGGTTGCCGCCCTGAAAGCTGAAGGTGTGCCGGTGGGAACAGGTTACACCAGAACGATGTACGAGAATCCGACTTTCATCCGCAAAATTGCCTATGCTGGCGGCGCTCCCTGGGACACGTTGGCGGGTGATGCGGTAACCTATGCGGCGGGGCAGTGTCCCGTTGCGGAAGGTCTGCTATACGAAAAGTTTCTCTGGCTCTATCACATAGCCCATCCGTCAACCGCAGAAGATATGTCGGATATCGCGCTGGCCTTTGCGAAGGTGCTGGCCGGTTCGGCTACGATTGCAGATCGGGCGGACGAAATCCGCGCTACCGGATTGGGCGCGCGAACTCAGGGGCGTTTGTAAATGGACCACAATGAATCCCGGTTGGGCGAAAGCATATGGAAATGAGCGATCAGCAGGAATGGGAAGTGGACCGGTCCCTTGAGATGCTGGAAGATCTTGGCTCGCCGGTAGAAAACTGGATTATGTGGCACCCGTCCGGCAGCTTTGACGACAGCTTTCTCGATATTTTGCGCAGCCGTGATTACGCCAACGGGCTAACGACCCGCGTCGATATTGCTGACCTCTTCTCTGACGACAGGCTTTTGCTGCCCCGCCTAGATACAAACGATCTTCCCCGGGACGGCGCTGCGGCGGTTAATGAATGGACCAGCAAGGTGGTGACGTGACTTTAAATGTGGTTGCGGTAATTCTCGCGCGGGGCGGCTCAAAGCGAGTCCCGCTAAAGAATATCAAACTCATCGGCGGTAAACCGCTGATCACCTGGTGTATAGACGCAGCGTTGGCCAGCAAAAAGCTATCGCGTGTCATGGTTTCCACCGATCATGACGGGATTGCCGATGCGGCCCGTGCTGCATCGGCGGATGTCCCGTTTCGTCGCCCGGTGGAACTGGCAGAAGATGTCGCCTCTGAATTGGTGACGCGCCACGCCATGGAATTTCACGAAACCGAAACTGGCGAAACCGTCGACGTAATCGTAACGATACAGCCGACGACGCCGTTTATTAGACCCTCAGATATCGATGCCTGTATCGCGATTCTCGAGACAAATGCCGCGTTCGATTCTGCCATGTCGGTGAACCCGATTCATGAACGGCCCGAGTGGATGTTTGAGCGAACGGCGGAAGGCGGACTCACAAATTGGCTGAAAACAGAAATTTGCGGCGACACTGGTATCAGCCAGACATTGCCGCCTCTGTTCGCCCCCAACGGCGGCGTGTATGCAACCCGCCGGTCGACACTTATTGAACAGGGCCGGCTTATTGGCGATGACTGCTATGGCCATGTCATGAGCCGGACCCGGTCTGTCGATATTGACGACCCGGTCGATATGCTGATTGCAGAAAGCGTCGCACGGTATCTTGCCGAGCACGAGGAGGAATAGAGCGTGGCGACCTGCCCATTTTGTCAGCACGAAAATTCTGCTATTGCCTCGGAAAACGAACTGCTTAGGAGCGGTGAAAAATGTGCCGTAATGCGGTGCAATGAATGCCGGTGCCTTTACCCGGCGACGCGGATGAACGCGGTCGAGCAGGTCGAATGGGCGGTGGGGGATGGTCGGCATGAGACTACGGTTTCCGTCCTGCCGTCTTTGCGGCAGGTGGACCTTCGGTATCGAATAGGCCGCATTCTTCAGCCGGTAGCCTGGGCTTACGACATTCGGCACTGGCTTCCGCGCCAAATGGAATGCGCGGGCACTGCTCTCGATATCGGCGCCAATAACGGCGATTTCCTGAGAGTGCTGAACGCGACGGGTTTTCAGTCCGTCGGAATTGAGCCCCAGGCGCCGCTGGTTAAGATTGCCGTGGACAGCGGCCTTGATGTCGTCTGTGGCTCCTTTCCCGAAGGCGTGCCAGAGGCGCTAGACGGCAGAACATTCGATCTGATCGCGTTTAACGAAGTCATTTATTATTTTACGGACCTGAATCTTGCCTTTTCGGAAACGCGCAAATTGTTGAAACCCGGCGGACATGTGCTTGTGAAAGCTCATTTGGCGACGTCGGCATATTACAGGACTGAGAAGCAGTCGCTTTTTGAGCGCTTCGGCGACAACGTCCAATCGATGCCGACTTTTGCATCGTTGCACTATTGGCTGGCGCATAGCGGCTTCGATGTTGTGGCGAAAGCGGCTGGGCCGTGGCCAAGAGCCGGAGGCAATCTTATGACGCGGTTGATGAACCGTGCCAGAGGCTTTGCCCCGAAAGGTATGCCGGTTTTTGGCAAAGAAGATATCGACGTATTAATGGTACTTGCCAGGGTGCGTAATTTAGGTGAGCCCGTTTGCGATGGTACTTCGCCCGGAAAGGTTATTTATGACTAAGGTTCTTTTTGTTGACCCGACGGCCCGTCATCACGGCAAGCCGCAGCATATTCCGTAAGGCATGGCGATTCTCGTGGCGCTGGCAGAGCGCGACGGACATCAAGTCCAGGTATATGACGAGAACGCCGCGCGAGCCCAGATCGGCGGTTCTATAGCGTTCGTCACCCGTCTCAAAGAAAAGGAAGCCGACCCATTGTTCTTCGATGAAGATGACTAGCAACACGTTTCCCATATACCGACGACAGCATGGCAGCCGTCATCGGATACTCTGGCATCCGGCACCAATTTTGACGCCCTTTGCGCCTTTTTCTTATTGATCAGACGCCGCTTGCGGCATTGTCCAGCTATAAAACCGCCCCAGCTGCCGGGGATGTTGTGCTGTTCACACGCGATGCCGTCGATCCGTTGGGTGACGTGGCCGACGAATTGCGGTCGCGGAGCGTTGATGTCCGGTGGGCCGAAAGTCTTCTGTCGCCGGATGACGACAACGCAATTGACGGTTTTGTCGATCGGTTTTCGGAACATTGGTATCCCGGCCAGCGCGATCCAAGTCGTCTGGATTCAATTTTTTCCCAGATTGTATTCAACGAAGCGATCGCGGTTTTTTATGTCAACTTTATCGTCCGCGACGGGGAAATTCTTAGCCGTATGTTTGCCCGTTGGCCGGACGCGACGGAACTCATCACTGATATCGCGGATGGCGTCGCTCAATTCGTCGACGTGAGCGAAACCAAAGATGCAATGCCGAGGGCCCGTCTTGTTTGCGAGTTTGCCGAACGCGCCGGAATATCTGTCAAATTTGTCGCGCCAGGCGAAACAGGCATACCGTCTTCCTGGCTGCAGATGCCCCGCAGTCTGAGCCTTTGGGCGTTTGCGAAAAGTTGGGTCGGGGGGCTTCGGAAAGATTGGCGTCGTGGAAGGCGGCACGCTTCCAAAACCAAGGGCGCGACAAAGCCACATATTTATCTGTTTTTCGCGCAGGGTTTCGACGCCCTTGCAGAGGCGCTGACCGGACGCGACGCTGAAATTTCGGGAGACCGCATCGGCATAAACGGTGTGCGCCCAATCCGGTACGATCATGAATTTGCGGTTCCGGGCTTTTCTGTTTGGCGCGCTGCATGGCGGGTATCGCGTGCTGTGCACCGACAACAGCGCCATGGATTTCCCGATACTGATCTGGTCTGTTTCCGCGGCTTTAACTACGGCCCGTATTTCGCCGACGCGCTCAGCGCTACCGCTCCCGGATCGCTGTTGTTCTCTGTTCTTAAGTTCGGGCAGGTCAGGGCATTCTACGCGCGGCACCGCTTCGACTTGGTCGTTATCAACGGCGAAGGAAACCCGGCGATGCGTGCCTTCATCCACTATGCCCCCGCCTATGAAAGTCGTGTCGCGTTCGTCGATCACAGCTACTACATGCACCCATTCGGCTATTTTCCGCAGGGTAGAAACCATCGCAACGTCGTCTACGTGGCGCAGGGTACCGACTATGTCGCGACCTACGGGAAACACCTCAGCGAAGGCGAAAAACCGTGGCGGCCGGCGGTTACAAACCCTTGTATATCGATCATGGAGAAGACGCGCAGAGCACGGCAGCCGCAGACTGGCCGGCGCCGCGCGATGCTGACCAATTATGCACCTGCGCCAGTGTTTTCGGTCAATCGCGGGCGATATTGCGACCGATACATGATCGACCTGCTAACGGCGGCGAAGCAATTGATGATGCAGGGGTGGCAGGTGATTTATCGCCCGCATCCCGGTATCGGCAATGATGCCTATGAACACTACATGATCGATAAAATGGGGCTGACCGGAAAAATCGAAATCTCGCGAACGCGCTTGTTCAGCGATGCCATCGTCAGCGCCGATGTCGTGGTAACGAACTGTTCGGGCGCCTGCTATCAGAGCCTTTACGCCGGCTGGCCTACAATTTTCTATGAGCCTGATTTTCGTCCCGCCTGTTTCGTCGGTCTTCCGGCTGCGCTCGATATCTCGCCCCCCGTGGCATCCACCCCGGAAGAATTGACGCGCCTGGTGTCGGATGCGGTGGAACGGCCGGATTCCCCGGTGGCGGTGTTTCCAAGCCTGTTCTGCACTACATATGCCGAACGATTTATCGGAAAACATCCGGAGAGATGCGGCGAGACCCTGGCGGAATTTCTCTTCACCCTAGCCGCAGGCCTGCAAATTGAGCGACCGGTAACTGTGGGCGAAACCTCTCGCACGACGATCGGAGCGGCGTAGCCAATGGTCGATTACAACTACACCCCACCGCGAATTTTCTCCAATCTTGGCAAACTTCCAAATACGTGGATTTCCCTAGCTGTGATGATTCTCGCGGGGGCCTCGGAGGGAATCGGCTTGGCCCTGTTCGTGCCGATCGTCGAAATTATGAGCGGCAACGCCGACCAGGCAACTCAGGGGGCGGCCTGGCTGACCGCAGGGCTGGAGTTCGTTGGACTGCCTCGGTCGGTCCCCATTTTGCTGGTATGCGTTGCGGTGCTGGTAATTGGCGGTTTCGCCCTGACCTATCTGCAGGCCTACCTCCTCAACCGCGGCAAATACCAGTATGTGAAATCGATGCGTCATCGGCTTTTCAAAGCCTTGTTCCAGTCAGACTGGCATCACCTGTCGACCCGGACCCATGGGGATATTGTTAACAACCTGCTTGTCGAAAGTACGCGCTACGGGCAATCGCTCGCGTTCGAAGTAAAAGCGCTGGCGCTGATCGCCCTGATCATCGTTTACCTGGCGATCGGGGCGGCGCTTTCGATCGAGATGCTACTGGTCGTCTTCGTTCTGGGGGGGCTGGTGGCGGCGGCGGTGACGCCGTTGATGCGCCGTGCGATAGGGCTCGGACAGGAAACGCATACCAGCAATCGGGACTTCAGCTTTTTTCTGGTGGAAGCCTTGCGCAGCAGCAAGCTGATCAAGGTGACCGCTTCCGAAGAACTGGTTGAAAACCACTTTCAATCCATAAACGAGGATTTGCGGCGCATTTTCTTTCGCTCGGAAACGAATAGCGAACGGATCCATTTTTCCGTGCAGGCTCTGCCTGTGCTGGCGCTGACGATCGTCATCGGAGTGGCCCATCTGTATCTTGACGTCGAGACCTCGGTCATTCTTGTTTTTCTGGTGATTATCGCCCGTCTCGCGCCGAGACTTACTCAGCTCCAGCAAACCTGCAACCAGTACATTCTCCGCGCGCCGACAATACCGGCGATTCGCGCGATGATCGCCGCGGCCGAGGACGCGCTGGAAAATCAGGCGCTGGCGCTAAAAAAATTTGATGCGCTTGAGACCGAAATTCTGTTCGAAGGTGTCTGCTACAGGTTCCCGGAGACCACCGTTGATGTTTTGACGGATATTTCGATCCGCATCGCAAAGCACGAAATGGTCGCCCTGATCGGCAGTTCCGGAGCCGGAAAGTCGACTTTGGTCGACATGCTTGCTTCCCTGCGGCAGCCGACCGGCGGTGCAATCCTGATAGATGGCACGCCACTTACCGAACTCGATGCGCGAAGCTGGCGGCGACGCATTGGCTACGTAACCCAGGAAATCACCCTGTTCAATGACACATTGAGAAACAATCTCTGCTTTGTTCATCCTGAGGCGACTGACGATGAGTTGTGGGAATCGCTCAGAATGGCTGAACTCGACGACGTCATCCGGGATATGCCCGATGGTCTCGAAACGATGTTGGGGGAGAACGGCGTTCGATTGTCAGGCGGGCAGCGGCAACGTCTCGCACTTGCCCGGGCTCTGGTCGGCAAGCCGGAGATCATTCTGTTGGATGAGGCGACCAGCGCGCTTGATTCCGAAGTCGAACGGGCGATCCAGAAAACAATCGACCAGATCGCCGGCCAGTTGACGGTGATTATCGTATCCCATCGCCTGTCTACCGTACGCAATGCCAATCGTATCTATGTCATTGAACAAGGCCGCGTGGTCGAAGACGGATCGTATGACGAACTTGTGGCGAGCAATGGGCGTTTCGCCGAACTGCACAAGATTCAAGCTACGTGACCCGATGACGCTATCGAGCAGAGTTGGGCTGACCCTGAGGGTAACGAACGCCGTTGAGTATAGCGAACCGCGCGATGCGATCAGCCATGACTGGATAAAAATGCTGGATCAATGGGGCCTGGTCCCGGTTCTTATTCCCAACGGCCTCGCGGACCCGGCAGCTTTTTTACGCGCATTGAATATAGATCTTTTAGTACTGACCGGCGGAGATGATTGGGGCGCCACGCCGAAACGCGACAGGACCGAGGAGATACTGTACCGGACGGCATTGTCCGACGGCATTCCAGTTTTAGGTGTGTGCCGCGGACTCCAGTTCATCGCGGCGCAGTCGGGGGCGAAGCCGTTCGAAATAGAAGGTCACATCGCGACCAGACATGCGGTCAGGATGACCCCGTCCCTTGGCGGCATGTATGGAAGCCGTCCGGACGTGAATTCGTTTCATAACCTTGGACTCGATGACGCAGCCTTGAAAATCAGCTTTCACATCGCCGGTCGGGATGTAGATGGACGGGTTGAAGCGATTCTCCATCGCGAACTGCCGGTAGCCGCCGTGATGTGGCATCCGGAACGCGAAGGTGGACATAGCGGAGACCGCATGCTTTTCGAACAATTGCTGAAGCGCGGTGCATTCTGGCTGGAAAACAACCCAGTATGAGCGGTTCGTTTCAGTTTTCAACAAAAGCTGGAACTCTCGCCGCGCTCGCCGGAATAATAACACAGGCCGAATTCTCCGATCAAATCACGATACCTTCGGGCGCCTGGCGTGCCGATCGGGAAAATATCGTCGCGAGCGTTCTGGCCCGCTTCGGCGAACGCCGGCTAGCTGTCCGGTCCAGTGCGACTAGTGAAGATACCGAGACATCTTCGATGGCGGGGGCGCATCTCAGTCTTATCGATGTGCTCCCCGAAGCCGATGCACTGGAGCAGGCGATCAACGATGTTCTCGCCAGTTATCGGACTGCGGATGGCGACGACGAGGTTCTAATTCAGCCGATGGTCGAGGATACGTCCGTCGCCGGCGTAGTCCTGACCCGGGA
>JAYOMI010000016.1:0-15423 GCA_038120765.1 Rhodospirillaceae bacterium | reverse complement strand
GACCCGGGATCTCGATACCGGGGCACCGTATTATGTCATCAATTATGACGACTTCAGCGGGCGGACCGATACCGTCACGGGCGGGGCGGAAAGCAAAGTCGTTCTGGTTCATCGTACGCGTCCCGAAGCGCTTCGCTCGCCGCGCTTCCGCAAGCTGATAGAGGTCGTTCGCGAGATCGAACAAAAAACAGGTAAAGAAGACCTCGACATAGAATTTTGTATCGATAGCGACGACCGGATTTTCATTCTACAGGCGCGCCCCCTCGCGGCACGCAGCCAGTGGGCGGAACAGATCGATAGTTCGATAGATGAAGCCATTGATGAAGTACGCCGGCGTTTATCGGATAGCGGGCAGTGCCTGGCGAATGTAGTCGGAACACGACAACCGATTTTCGGTGAAATGCCGGACTGGAACCCGGCCGAAATGATCGGCAGTGCGCCGCGGCCGCTGGCTTATTCGCTATACCGTTTTCTCATTACGGACCGGATCTGGTCCCGTGCCCGGGCCGAAATGGGGTACCGCGACGTTCCCCATCCCCTGATGACCGCATTCGCCGGACGACCCTATATCGACACCCGGTTGAGTTTCAATTCTTTCATTCCGGCGGCGATTGACAACGACCTCGCCGGTCGGATGGTCGATCATCAGCTGGAACGTCTGGCGGCCAACCGTGACCTACATGACAAGATCGAGTTTGATATCGCGGTGACCGTGCTGGATCTGTCGGTCAGCGAACAATACGATGCGCTGTCAGAGGCCGGTTTCACGGCCGGCGAAATTCAGCGGTTGAACCGGGCGCTCAAGGATCTCACGCAGAATATTCTCGACGACGATCTCGATACCCACCTGGCCCTGACGGAACAATTGGCTGCGGCCACGGCATCCTGGGGGGTCGCCTCAAATCGAGTTCCCGCAGAGTATGTAATCGATATTCAAGCGCGCGGAACGTTGTCGTTCTCGAAATTGGCGCGGCATGGGTTCGTCGCGATGAGCATGCTGCGGTCTCTCGTCAAACAGTCTGTTTTCACCCAGCGGGAATCTGACGGGTTTATGCGGGGTATTCCGACCGTGGCGTCGAAACTTGTCGGAGACCTGAGGCACGCGGCGGATGGCAAAGTGTCGCTACCGTATCTCGAAGAACAATACGGTCATCTCCGGCCTGGTGCGTACGACATTCGTTCGGAACGATACGATCAGCGCCCAGAACTCTATCTGAACTGGAACACAGGAGCCGGTGAAACGGAACCGGCGCTGGAGCTTTTCCATCCCTCCGACGGGCAATTGATGGCAATCGATCGATTGCTTGCCGATGCCGGTTACGAATACGATGCTGCCCGGTTACTGGACTATATCGCGAGAGCAGTGCAATCGCGGGAGTGGGCAAAATTTAACTTTATGAAAGCAGTGAGCGCACTGCTGGAAATGATCGCTGAATGGGGCGCGACCCAGGATCTGACCCGGGACGATCTTTCTTATTTATCAATTGAGGCGATCATCGAAAACCGGTCAACGCTGGACCTAAGGGACGAAATCGACGCCGGGCGAAGAGCCCATTCCGTCACACGGGCAATACGCTTGCCTCATCTAATAGCGGAGGCATCGGATATCGACGTCATCCGTTTGCCGCTGGGGCGGCCCAATTTCATCACGGGTTTGTCAGTGGCCGGCTCACCGCTCGTCCTGTCGGGTGACACGAGCGCGGATATCGGCGGCAAAATCGTGCTGATCGAAAGCGCAGATCCTGGGTTCGACTGGATATTCGCCCATAGCATCGCCGGCTTGATCACAAAATATGGCGGCGCGAATTCGCACATGGCGATCCGCTCGGCAGAATTCGGATTGCCCGCTGCTATCGGGTGCGGCACGCGTCTGTTCGACTTACTGGCGCATGCAACCGCCATCGAACTCGACTGCGCGGCCCGCATCGTTCGCCCGGTGGGAGAGCGGGGTCAGGCATGACAAAGGCAATTATTCTAGCGGCCGGGCGCGGTAGTCGGCTTCATCCATATACCGAAAACGCACCTAAATGCCTGACTGAACTGGGAGGCGTCTCGCTGATCGAACGCCAGCTTTCTGTATTGCGGTCCGCCGGAATAGACGACATCGTGATCGCTACCGGCTACCTGAGTGAAATGCTTGCTCTGCCAGGTACTCGACAGATTCATAACCCCGCGTGGGCGTCGACCAACATGGTCGAAAGTCTGTTCGCGGCAGAAGCGGATTTTGGCGAAGACCTGATCGTCTGCTACGCCGATATCGCCTACGAACCGAAACTGCTCGACGCTCTGTTGCGATCGCCGCATGACATAACAGTGGCGGTAAACACAGGGTGGCGCGCCCTGTGGGAAATGAGGTTCGAGAACCCGCTCGATGATGCCGAAAGTCTGGTGCTCGGACCCGACGGCACGATCCTGGAAATCGGCAATAAAGTCAGCGATATTGAATCCATCGAAGGCCAGTTTACAGGACTGTTGCGTTTTCGCGGCACGGCCGTGGACGATTTGAGAAACGCACGTACCAGCATGGAACACGCCGAGCGGTCTTGGAAGAACGTCCGGCCCGTAGAAAAGGCCTACATGACGGATCTCTTGATGGAACTGATTTTGTCCGGTCGCCCGGTTCACGCCGCACTTGTAGACGGCGGTTGGCTGGAAATCGATACGGTGGAAGATTTCGAGAAAACATCCCGGATGTTCGATGATGGAACCATACGGCAGTTTTTTGATTGCGATCCGATCTAGCCGCCTGCACACGTAAAGTCATGAAAAAACCCAACATTCTGTTTCTGACCGCCGATGCGTTGCGCGCCGACCGGATGAGTCTCCACGGATACAATCGAGCGACGACGCCAAACCTCGAAAAACTCGCGGCCCGTGCGATGGTTTTCGACGAAGCGGTTTCGCTCGCTTCTTTCACGCAATCCTCCTACCCGTCGATCCTGACCTCTTCGCGTCCATTGTCGTTCGGCGGGTATGATCACGGGGCGTTCGGTCGCCCGGCGACGGTATTCGAGAATTTACATGATGCGGGATATGAGACATATGCCCTGTCGACATTCCAGTGGGTTAGCCGGATCGCCGGGTATGACCGTGGCATTGATCACGAAATCAACCTGTTTGTTCTCAACACGCTCGTCGGTGTGGCGAGCGTTATTTTACGCAATCATATCGAACGATTCCGGGATGGTGTCATAAGCGCGGAAGAGCTGGTCCGCGAGGCTGAACCCCATCTTATGCGTCTGTTCGATGTCATTGAGCATTATGTGGAGAATATCCGCACGCAATCTCGCAGGGACGAATTCAGATATTCCCGGTTGCGCCGGGATTCATATGATTACAATCGCGTTCAGCGCATATCCCATGCGCATAAAGCCGCGTTCATGGCGGACAAGGTCGGGTACGTTGAGAAGCATTTTTTACAACCGTTCCAGGCCCATGAATGGCTTGGGAAAGAATGGCGTCTGGCCCGGAAGGTCGACGGTCTTGTTCGGGAGGCCTCCGGGCGCGCCGTCAACCGAACCTTGGCGTCGATATCGCCGTCGCGTGCCAGCGTCCGGGCCATGGCAACGAAACGCTACGTCGATGGAGGTGCATTGGCCGATCGGGTAATCCGCGCCATGAAAGAACATGACAGTGACAAGCCGTTTATGATCTGGACTCATTTTCTGGATACGCATGTACCATATTGTCCGGGACGGGCTGGAAAGTGGTATCGCGAGGCAGGGCAATACCTTGCGGCGCTCGGGTATGACAGCACGTTGGATCCGGCGATTTCTGTTTCGGGGCGCCCGCAAACGGCGGATCAGTGGGAAGCCTGGTCAGCATTCTACGATGCGACTGTTCTGTATGTAGACGAACAGATCGGCCGGATTGTCGATTCGCTGGATGAGATGGGCCTGGCTGAAGAAACGCTCATTGTATTTTGCGCCGATCACGGTGAAGAGTTGGGTGATCACGGCGATATCAGTCATCATTTCCGGCTTTACAGTCACAATGTCCGGGTGCCGCTGATGTTCGCCGGCGCCGGGGTGAAGCATGGCAGGTCCGACGCACTGGCGACACTGATAGATATCCTCCCGAGTATGACGGAAATCGTCGGCACGGTTCCGTACTCCGGCTGGGAAGGAAAAAGTGTCTTCTCGCCGGACGTCGCAGCGCGATCGAACGTGGTCTTGGAATCATTCCATGGCGGCAGCTGCGCCTTCGATCATAAACCGGCGTATATGGCCGCGCGCGACCGCCGCTTCAATTTCCTGTGGAAGGAATTCCGAGACCCGAACGACAAATTCAGCCTCGACGGTCCGGAACTGTATGACACTGTCGCGGACCCGGAAGAAAAACAGAATATTTATAATCCCTCTCATCCTTCGCTACCGGAATTTGAACAGGCAATCTTCAAGCGCCTCACCGAAATTCCGGAATTCAAGAAAAACCGGTTCGATGGAAAATTTGCGACGATCGATACAATAGGACAAAAGGCGGAGGCGGAATGATTATCTGGTTTATCGGCATGTCGGGTTCCGGAAAATCGACGCTGGCACGGACGCTTTACGACCGGCTCAAACCCGGCACTCCTCACCTTGTCTATCTCGATGGAGATGAATTCCGAGACATTTTTCGCAACGACGTTGATCACACGGTCGAAGGCCGACGAAAGAATGCCGAACGCATATCCCATTTTTGCCGCATCCTTGACCAGCAGAACATTCATATTATCGCGGCGGTGCTATCGATCTTCCCGGAATGGCAGATGTGGAACCGGGAATCGTTTTCCAACTATTTCGAAATTTTTCTCGACGTTCCCATGGATGTCTTGGAAAAACGGGACACCAAAAATCTTTATGCCCGCGCGGCAACCGGTGAAATGCCAAACGTTGTCGGCGTGGATATTCCGTTTCCCAGGCCCGCGAGTCCGAACATTGTACTGACCCATCTGGATCAGGATAAGGGTGTTGCAGCCTGTATCGATGCGGTTCTCGACCGACTGCCGCCAATGAAATGACATGCTGATCGAAATCGTCACAGTCGCTGGACTGCTGTTGGTGGCCGAAGTTGGCCTCGCCGGATTGGTTCTCTGGCTTAAACGGGACTGCCCGTGGCTGATCACCCATGCTGATTTGAAGCCGAAGATTGATCGTGAAGGTTTGGCGCGCTTTGTTGCGCACGGATGGGATGCCGAACTGGGATGGGTACGTAAACCGAACACCGAAAATACGGAAATTGGCAAAGGCGGAACGAAAACCCATTTTCGGATCGACGAGACCGGCGCGCGGGCCGATCCGGGATACCCCCCGTCTCCCCTATCTGCAATCGCGCTGGGTGATTCATACACGTTCTGCCGTCAAGTGAACGACGATGAGACCTGGCCGCATTTTCTGTCTCGGGCATTGTCCGGCCGGGTGCGGAATATCGGCGTCGGCAATTACGGGATAGATCAAGCGTTACTGCGCCTGGAACGGGAATTTCACGACACGCCCGCACCGATCGTAATTATGGGGGTCGTTCCGGAAACCATCTGCCGGATCCAAAGTGTATGGAAACATTTCAGTGAATACGGAAACGTTTTTGCCTTTAAACCCCGGTTCAGGCTGACGTCGGCGCGGACGCTTGAATTGTTGCCTAACCCTATCAAAACACCGGATGATTTTCTGAATATACCCGCCCTTCTGCCCGGGCTGAAGCGCGACGACGGTTTCTATCTTCGCAAATTTGCGCGTGATCTGTTGGGGGTGCCTTACCTGTATCGACTGCTTCGATCGTGGCGGCGCAATCTGCCGCTTTTGATGGCCGCTCTGGCGGATCGTTTCGGATCTGGCGGAAATATGGCTTTTACCCGGGTCATGAGACGCAACATCAGAATGTCGGCCGACTTATACAGCGATCCTGACAGTTGCCTTCTACTGGAGGCGATCATCCGCCGTTTCTCGGAACTGTGCCGCCAACATCATGCCCGGCCGATCCTGATTTTCACGCCGCAACTTTTGGATCTCGAACTACTGCGGTCGGGTGAACACTTTTACGCGGATTTTCTCGGGCGGGTGGCCAAGGAGGTAGAGGTTCTGGATATGGCACCGTTTTTCATCGACCAGCGTTCCGATTCGGAAATGTATATCGAGGACAAGTTCGGCGGACATCTCTCGAAGCGCGGGAACCAACTCGTAGCAGAACAACTCGCCCGACTGATCGGACAGGCACCCTCCCCGGCGCGAACGGCGCAATGAAAATTGCGGTTTCAAATATCGCATTTCCGCCTTTCGATCACGAAACCGAACTGGCGGCAATGCCGGCGTTGGGCATTACTGGTATCGAGGTCGCTCCGAGCCGCGTGTGGCAGGAAACGTGGCAGGGTTTGACCGCCAAAGATGTCTCCGCGTATCGCCGTCAGGTAGAGCAAGCGGGCATGGGTGTTGTCGGTCTTCATTCGCTGCTCTTCGATCAGCCCGAACTGAGGTTGTTCGACGGGGACGAAACGAAAGGCCAGCTTCTTAATTTTTTCGTGCATCTATCGGGGGTATGCCGCGATCTTGGCGGACATACGTTGATCTGGGGAGGGGGACGGACGCGTGGCAAGGTTCCAGTGTTCGAAGCGGAAGCGGCGGCGACGGTCTTCATGGCCGAATTAGCTCATCGGATAGAAGATCACGGGACGGTATTCTGTTTTGAACCTCTTGGGCCCAACGATTCCGATTTTATCAACTCGTCGTTGATCTCATTACGGATCGCGAAGGACGTGGCGCACCCGGCGATTGCGGTCCAGTTGGATGCAAAAGCGCTTTCGGAGAACGATGAGATACGAGACGGGATTTTTGACGCCGTCCGGGAGCATCTGGTCCACGTGCATGTTAATGAACCGAAGCTCGGTGTGATCGGTTCCAGCGGGATAATTGATCATGCGGGAATAGCCGCGCAACTGGAGCGCATCAACTACAAGGAATTCATTTCCCTTGAGCAGCGAATGTTGAATGCCGAAGATCCCGTTGCCGACGTCGCGATGAGTATCGCGGCGATCAGGGAAATCTATTGCGGAGACTCCTTTTAGCATCGGCCGAGCGCCGCGTTTCGTAAACCGTGGTATTTAGTTCAGACACATTCCTGCTTGGGTTCCCGCCGGTCGCCTATGTTATGTTCTTGCTGGCGCGGGTGACGGGGCACCGCTAACCAGAGGGTCGAAGCCATCATAATCGGCTTCGATTTTGACAAGATCGACCAGCCCATTGTCCGTGACCCGTCCGAGTTGCAACGCCGGGAACACCCCGCGGCAAGCGGTGAGACCATGACCGCATTCCTATACGGCTATCTGGGGCCTAGTTTCAAACACTTGGCGCTCGCGGCGTATGGTAACTTTTTTCGGTCCGTGACCTGGTATAGGTACGATCCGGAACAGGGTAGGGACGCCTTTCCCTTTACCGCACCTGCATGGAAAAGGACCCCGCAGGGTATATCGCGAGCCGGTTTCCGGTTATTTCGGAAAAGCGCGGCTACACGCCCAGCCCCGAACAAATGCAGAAACTGCGTGAAACTATCGAGCTTGCGCGCTGGCACGGCATAAAGATTACGGCCATTGTAACCCCCGCAAACCAACGACTGTTTCGCAGCTATCGGCCGGACATCTATGCACCCTGGCTATAGGAAGAGGTCGATATTGCCGGACGGGTTTGGGATTTTTCAGGCCCGAATTGCGTGACCCGGAACGACAGATACTATTACGACGTATCTCACGTTATCGAAGAAAGAGCGGACATTATTCTGAACCAAATATTTAAAACGAATGGCGGCTGCACAGCGTCAATGTGCGATTTCGGCATCTTGCTGACGCGGGACAATATCATGCAGAGGAGCCGGGCGATGGCTGAAATATTGCGCCGGCTGACCCCGACGGGAGCGAAATCCCCATGACACAGTTCCCCTCGGAACCGGGATGGAAACCAATCGTCGCAGACGGCAGCCGCATATTTGTCGCTGGCGCATCCGGCGGTTTGGGCCTGGCGGTTGTCCGAATGCTTGCCGAGGAAAGCGACTGCATCATAGGCGCGCACTACGCCACGAAAACGCCGGGAATTTCTGGGGAAAATATTCTGCCGATCCAGCAGAAAATCCAATCCGAGGCAGATTGTAGGAATGCGATCGATGCGTTTGTCGACGGCGTAGGCGGGATTGATGGTCTGGTTCTTCTCAACGGCGCGCTCCATCAGTCGGGCCATTGGATGGATGTGGATGAAGATATGTGGAATGCCGACATCGCTGTCAATCTTAGTCATCCATTTTTTCTTGCCCGCCACGCTATGAAACACATGCGGAAAGCTGGGACAGGCGGCAGAATCGTGTTCAATGGGACCGAATCCGCTCATCATGGCGGCAGCGCACATTCTATGCCCTACGCGATGACGAAACTCGCGACGGAATGCATGGTACAGGGGATGGCGCGCGAAGGAGCTTCCGACAATATTCTGGTGAACGGTGTTCGGCTCGGATTTATCAAAAGCGGTTTCCATCAGCGATGGTCGGGCCGCGATGACACGTTCATGGAAGAGCGTGCGCAACTGGTGCCGCTGAAACGTGGCGGCGAGCCTTGGGAAGCAGCAGCTCTGATCGTCTATCTGCTTTCTGGATACGCAGGTTTTATCACAGGGCAAATGTATGCACTGACTGGCGGTGATTGGTTATAGAAATTCATATGCCTGTGGGATTGAAGCGGCTTTGCGGCAAAGCCTCGCTATAGACGTTCCGATCGAATCGGCGCGAATTGTAAATATCGCGGTCGGCGGAGTGTGCCGCGATCAGACGATCGCGCAGCATTTCTTCGGCGGCAGCGTCGCCGGAAACCACGGCATCCGCCAGCGCCAGAGCATCGGGCGCGAGTTCGGCCAGACGCAGCCGGTGAACCAGCCATTCGTTCAGATAAAGTGTCCGCTCACGGTCGGTTGTCGGCGGCATCATCGAACCTAGCTTGTCATCTTTATCGCGCACCAGTACATGAACGCCGTTCAGCCAGGTTTCCTCAAATTTCTTTTTCTCGGCGGCGATCAGATTTGCAGGGTGATCTGTGCTGTAGGAATCGAAGGCGAGTTTGTATTCTGGAAAGCCGAGAAGAAAATCCCGTGTCGACCAGCGGACATCAGGGTAGTTGGCGTCGTCAATGATGATGACGGCATTTTCATGGAGAAACGGCTGGACCAGGGTCAGACAGATCAGCTGGCTGCGATAGTCGTGCGGCCCGTCCACAAGGTAAATGCCGACTTTACGATCGCCGATATGATCGCCGAGGTTTTCAAGCGCCACTTCGAAGTCGAGGTTGATCAGATTTGCGTTGACGACGCGGAACCTATCGATCCGTTCTTTTACAATGGAGAGGTTAGTGTCCTCGGGATCGAGCGTTGCAAAATTATCTATCCCGAAACACGGCAACCCCGGTGCTTCAAGTGCGGTCGAGACCAGCGTCAGTCCCTGAAAAACGCCTATTTCGAGATAACAAACATCCGAATGCCCTTCGAAGAGACACGCAAGACGCTGCAACAGGCCCACCGTGCGGGCGCCGGCCAAGCCCGACAGACCTTCATCGCGACGATCGGTCAGCAATCCCTCCCGCTCGGTTTCCCGAAGTGCTTTGATAACATCGTCGACATGTATCGTAAGGCCTGCATTCATCGTCTATCTCTCTCGGTGGAAGTCGCCGAAACATGCCACAGCGCGGCGTCTGCATGAACACTTTAATGGTAGTCGGCTAAAAATGGGCGTCATGCTGCGCTGTTCGGCGCAAATCCAGGCTGTCGACCGGTATGACGAATGGTTCGCGATCGGCGGTACCGAAACCGACGCGCCCGATTTGTCAGAAACCAGCCGCGCCAAGAATATCCCCGAAGCCCTGGAAACCGCCTTCGTGGCATGCCGCGACACATGGTGGCAACTCGGAAAGGTGCTCTCGGGGCAAAAAACAGCCGAGGTTTCCCACGCTGCCGCTTGTGCTTCATTTGGATCCGACCTTGGAATCATGCTCGCCTGGGAGCGGATCGTCCGGCAGAAAGCAGCTGCCGACAGCGTAACACTAGTGATCTGCGATGACCCTTGGTTGTTCCGCCAACTGGCAGCGCTTCCGAACGTTGACGCTGCGACGCCGCCTCGGATCCTAAAGCGCCGTTTATGCTTGTATCTACGCGGCTTTCTGTCGCGGTTGCGAACTGGCAGTCGGATGGCGCGGGCGGCGTGCCGGCTGCAGCGGCAACAGGAAAATTTCGCAGAAGGATCGCCCGCAATCGTCGTCTATGGCCACCCGGACAGCGATGCCGACGGATATGATGCCTATTTCGGCCAGTTGATGAACCGCTTTCCGGAATTGCGGCGTCTGTTGCATTGCGATTGCTCTCCGGATCGCGCGGTAGAATTGGCAGCCGACGGACGCACCGCTGCCCTTCATGCGTGGGGCAGCGCAATATTCGCGCTCGCCTGCCTGCCGCTGAAACGATGGCGCCCGGATTTGTCGGAGATCGCTTCCGAATTTAGATGGATTGTCCAGCGCGCCGCCGACCTCGAAAACGGCGGCGGATCTCCGGCGATGATTGCCTGGCAGCAACATTGCCAGAAAAGATGGTTATCCAGCAGACGGCCACGTGCAATTTCATGGCCGTGGGAGAATTTCAGCTGGGAACGTGACCTGGTTCGTTTGGCGCGGGCCCGCGATGTTCCGACCACCGGCTATCAACATACGGTTATTGGCCCACACCAGTTCAATTACTGCATTCGCGCAAATGCTGACGGGCTGGTCTCCATACCGGATGTCGTTGCCGCCAATGGTCCGGCCTACCGGCGAGAGCTGTTAGCCTGGGGAATGCCGGAAGAACGGATTGAAACCGTCGGCGCGACCCGAATGCAGTCACCCGTGAAATTGCCGCTATATAAGCGCGATGCCCCCGTTTTTTTTGCACTGTCTGGCAGCCTGCCGGTGGCGGAACGCCAGCTGAAAGTTGCTCGGCGTATTGCTGATGCCGGCAGGGCGGTGCTTGTGAAGGCCCACCCAATGTATCCTGTTTGCTTTGAGCAGACCGAAAGATTGCGCAAGACGGCGACCGGACTTGTAGCCCAGCCAGAACTGTCGGTGGTCGTCTATTCCACGGGGTCAATCGCGCTTGACGCGATATTCGCGAAACTACCCTGTGTCAGATTGCGCTTTGACGACCGAATTTCAATCGACATATTGCCGGAAGGCGTTCAAAACCCGGTGGCCGATAAAAGTAATATCTCCGACCTGCTTGACGCTGTAGGGCAACCTCCTGATGTCGCCTGGGAAGATATATTTTCGCCGCCGGACGAGACAAAATGGGCGGAAAGGCTCGGGATTGCGACCTAGGTGCATTCTTTACCTGAAACAGAGAGATTCGGTTATATTTCGATGATCGTCAGCGAGCGCAAATGCGGGCCGCGCTTCGATGTCAGAGAGGACAACGCAAATGAGTTCTAGTGAGATCAAGAACGCCGATAATTTAATTGTCATGATTGTCTATCCAAATTTGCCGTTGATGCTTGTCCCATCGATCGCGATTGGTATTTTCACGCGGATCTTCAAAGACCTCGGCTACTTGGTTGAACTGTTTGAAACGACGCATTACGAAGCGGCCGAGATCAATTATTCCGAGACTAAGATCAACTACTCGGAAAACCGGGTTAGAATTCTCAACGCCCGCAAATTCAATATCGAAAAAGACCTGGGCATTCATATCAAGTCTGGCATGCTGAATGATTTCCGACGAGCAGTCGAAGATTACCAACCGGATTTCATGATCTATTCGGTCGTCGAAGACACGTTTCTGCAGGCGCGCGGCATGATGAAAATGATTGAAGACCTTAATATCCCGCATCTTGTGGGTGGAGTCTTCCCGACAATGGCGCCCGCGAATTGTATAGAGGCGCCGGAAATCAATCTGATCGGCCTCGGTGAGGGCGAAAACACCGTTGCAGCCGTCGCCGAAGCTGTGCGTACCAACGTCGATCTTACAAATATTCCCGGCACGTGGGTCAAACAGGCAGATGGGGCAATAAAGAAAAACCCTCAGTCGCCGCTTGTCGACATCAACAAGGTAATTCCCGACTTTTCGCTGTTTCACCCGTCGCGGTTCAACCGGCCGATGGGTGGCGAGGTCTTTCGCATGGTACCGGTCGAAAGTTACCGGGGCTGCCCATATGCATGTACATATTGTAATTCGCCGACCCAGCGCCTTTTTTCGAAGGAGAACGAACTCGGCAATTTTCTCCGCCGCAACAAGATGGACGGTTTGCGCGACAAGCTGCGGGTGCTGCGGGATCAATACGATCCCGATTTTTTCTTTTTCGTTGACGATAGTTTCTTGGCTCGTCCGCGCGACGAAATTTTTGAATTCTGTGATATGTACGAAGAATTCAAGCTGCCCTTCTATTTCAACACGCGGGCGGAAAACTGCGATTCTGGCAATCTGGCGCGGCTTAAAGAAGTCGGTTGCTATCGCATTGCTTTCGGAATCGAAAGCGGTAACGAGCAATTTCGCCAGAAGGTGCTGCGCCGCAAGATCACCAATGAAGAGATCGTCTCCCGGTTCCGGACCATTTCGGAGAGCGGGATCGCGTTCAGTATCAACCTAATTCTGGGGATGCCCGGCGAAACGCGCGAATTGGTTATGGATACGGTCGAACTAGCCCGATCAATCCACGGCTACGATTCGATCACCGCGTTTATATTCACGCCATATCACGGCACTGCCCTTCGCGCCGCGGCAATTCATAACGGCTGGCTCGATCCGGCGGCGATTACTCGTCACAACACGTCACGATCCCTGCTGACAATGCCGCCGCCAATGCTCAACGCAGATGAAATTGACGGTTTGCTCGCCGTATTGCCACTGTACTGCTACTTCCCCAAATCGGAATGGAACAACATCCGCCGCGCGGAAAATTCTGACGATGAAGGCCTCCGAATCCGGGGAGAATATTCGAAGATTTACGAAACCAACTTCCTCGGCCATGACCAGACCGAAGCGAAGACCTTCGTATTGCCCGACGGTTCGTCCACCAGCACGCCTGAAACCAGCGAATTTATTAGAAGTCCTATGCGGATTACCGACACTGATCTGCGTGCCCTGACGGACCCGATGATTGGCGTCTGACCGGCGTCCTTACCTGGCTCCCGAATGACTGATTTGACAGAAAACCCCTTAAGAATTGCATTGATCGGCTGCGGCCGGATTGCCGGCCATCATTGTCAGTCGATCCGGGAGGTCGATGGCGTCGAAATTGCCGCCGTCTGCGACCTTGATCGTGCGAAGGCAGATGCGTATGCCAACCAGTTTGGGATTCCGGCCTTTGAGAGCTATCATGCGATGTTCGCACATATCCCGGATATCGATATAGCGGCAATCATGACCCCGTCGGGAATGCATTTTGAGCATGCCGAAGAAATTATTCGGATGTATGGCAAGCATGTAATCATTGAGAAACCGACCTTCATGCACCCCATACAACTAGCGGATGCGTTCGCGCTTGCAGAAGAAAATGGCGTCAGTATCTTTCCGGTGTTTCAAAACCGGTACAACAAGGCCGTCCGCCGCGTTCGCGCTGCCTTGCAGAACGGGGAACTGGGTGAAATCCGGACGGTCTCGGTCCGGCTCCGATGGTGCCGACCGCAAAAATACTATGATTTGGCTCCTTGGCGCGGCACTTTTTCCCATGACGGCGGCGCTCTGACCAATCAGACAATCCATCACGTCGATCTGTTGCGGCACCTCGGCGGCGAGGTCCTGAGGGTGAACGCAACAATGCGAACGCTGGGTGCGGATATCGAAGTCGAAGATACAACGGTGGCGACATTCGAATATGCGTCCGGCGCGATCGGGTCGCTCGAATCCACAACCGCCGCACGACCAGATGATTTCGAAGCCTCAATTTCAATCGTCGGCTCCGTTGGGTTAGCGCAGATCGGCGGAATTGCTGTGAATGAACTGCAGATATTCACGCCGGATCCGGGCGCCTGCGCCGCAAACAGTGAAGATTTTATCGGCATAGAGGGGCATGGTGCGGTGTACGGGTACGGGCATACCGCCATGTATGGCGATATTTACAACGAATTGGCGAACAACGTTCCCTATCCGGTCAGCGCAGAAGACTGTGCCAGTACGCTTAACCTGCTCCATGCCTTTTACGCATCCGACGAGGCTTCTGGATGGATTGCCGTCGGTCCGGAAATCATGTCGGCCCGGCTCGGCCGTACAGACGATCAGTTATCGGACCTGTACCGAACGACAGCACCAGGAAGTTAGGAGCACATGGAAAAAACCGAAATTCAGGCATTCTGGGGCGATCTCTATCGGCAGCTTTATGCGGAGAACGATGCATCGTTGACACCGGAAATTCTGGAACGGCAGATCGATGCGCTAGAGGATTTATTCCAAATCCTGGAACGGCCCTGTGTCGTAGAAATGCCGCTGGCCGAGTTAAAGGATCTGAAGGTTCTGGAAATAGGATCCGGCGGCGGCGGCCATTCGTGCATTTTCAAACGATACGGCGCAGATGTGACCGCCGTCGATATCACGCCACAGAGGGTGGTTTCGACGAATACGAAACTGCGTCTTTTGAAGGGTGGGCATGGTGCAGCTGCGGAAACCGACGCCGAAAACCTTCCATTTCCGGACAATTGTTTTGATATTGTCTATTCGAACGGCGTTCTGCACCATTCCCTTGATACGGGTAAATGCGTCGATGAGGTGTTCCGGGTTCTGAAGCCTGGCGGGACCACGGTCATCATGCTGTATTCGCGGATATCGGCCGCGTACATGTTCAACATTTTGCCGCGCGGAATTATCACAGGCGAAATGTTCCGTTGGCCGGAGGCCGAATGGGTGGGGCGCCTGACTGAAGGAAAGCCCAAATTTGGCTCGACCCGCAATCCTATAACGCGAGTATATACAAAACGCGCTATGCAAAATCTGTTTTCGGATTTTAAGATTTCCAGCCTTCGAAAAATTAGCTTCCAATTCGATAATTTTTGCATACCCCGCCTGACACAGATTCGGCGGTGGGTGTTGCGCCATCTCGGATTTCGCCTCCATCCGGGCGGAACGATCGTCTATGGTCAACCCATTGTGCCCGACACCGCTATTGAGCGTTTGCTTGGTAGGTTTCTGGGCTTCGGCTGGGTGATCAAGGCGACCAAACCCGAAGGCGACCGATAGAGCGCGGTGACGTTGATGAAAATCGGAGTCGCAGGTTATGGCATTGTCGGGAAACGCCGCCGTGAAGTGGCGGAGCGGCGAGACGATATGCAAGTCGTCGCTGTGTGCGACCAGTATTTTACGGACATCGGCACGCTGGAAGACGGTGTTCGCCATTATCCAACCTACCACGGATTGCTGACCGAAGATTTGGACGCGTTGTTCGTCTGTATCAGCAACGATATGGCATCAGAAG
>JAYOMI010000015.1:32805-50679 GCA_038120765.1 Rhodospirillaceae bacterium | reverse complement strand
GCCGAATGCATGGCGGGGCCGCCGGCTCGGGCACGCCGCGCGGCAACCGCAACGCGCTGAAGGACGGCTATCACACGGCCGCGGCACGCACCCGCCGCCGGGCGCTCAACGCCTTCATCCGCGCCATGACGGCGGCGGTCGCCCGGCTTGAGCGGGACGCGGGAGACCGTGCCGTGACCGGCGCCAATCCGCTTCATTCCCCCGGCCGTCGCGCCGGGGGTCCGGGGCGCCTGGGGGGTCCAGGGAGCATGGGGGGTCTGATGCGTGTTCGCACTGGTTCCCCGGCTCAGGGCCGGGGACGTGAAATCGGGGAGGGGCGCGGTTCCATCCCGCTGCACCCCTCCGAGTATGCGGGACACGCGAACCCCTTCGGGTATGCGGGTCATGTGCACCCCTTCGGGTGCATGGGGTTGAATTGCGGGTTTCCGGGGCCGGCACCGTCGGGATCCCGGCACGGGGGCCGGGATGACAATGTGCGGGAGTGCGGAATCGGGGCAGGGGCGATAGAGTCCCGGTCGCCGCCCTTGCCGAATGGGTCACGGTGACGGGGCTGCCGCGGCCGCTCCTATTCCCCGTCGCCCGCCGATTCCGATTCCCGGTCGTCGCGGAATATGTCGACCGCCTCGAGGGCGCTGTCGGGATCGCTGACCTGGGCGATGTTGAACAGCCCGTCGCCCTGGTTGACCACCGGCAGGTTGGTCTTGCCGATCACGATGCCGCTGACCGTGCTGATGATCCGGGCCTCGGCATTGCCCAGCGGGTCGGCGACCACGCCGAGCCGCGTGCCGGGTTCGACCAGCGCGCCGAGGCGCACGGGATCGCGCAGCAGCCCGCCGGCGGGGGCGCGCACCCAGGTGCTCCACTGGGCGATGACCTGGGCTTTCGGCGGCACGCTTGCCTGCCTGTCGAGCAGGTCCGCCCGGCGTTCCTCGCGCCGCGGCGGGGGCAGCATGTCGAGATGGCGCATCACGTTGACGATGCCGCGGAAACCGGCGCGGATCGACGTGCCGTCATAGCGCAGCGCCTCGCCCGCCTCGTAGACCAGGAAGGGTATGCCGTAATCGCCGCCCACGCCGCGCAGCGAGCCGGGCCGCAGCTTGGCGTTGAGCAGCAGCGGCACGCCGAAGGCCTGCGCCATTCTGCGCACCGCGGGGTCGGTCAGTACGGCGCGTATCTGGGGGAAATTGGTGCGGTGGATCGCGCCGGTATGCAGGTCGATGCCGTGGGTGCACTTGGCGACGACCTCGGTGTTGAACAGGTAGGCGAGCTGGCTGGTCAGCGAACCCCGGGGCGAACCCGGGAAACTGCGGTTGAGGTCGCGCCGGTCCGGCAGGTAGCGCGTCTGGTTCAGGAAGCCGAACGTGTTGACCACCGGCACGGCGACCAGCGTGCCGCGCAGCTTGCCGAGGCTAGTCATGCGCAATAGCCGGCGGATGACCTCGACGCCGTTGATCTCGTCGCCATGGACGGCGGCGCAGACCAGTAGCACGGGGCCGGGTTCCCGGCCGTGCACCACCTGCACGGTCAGCGTCATCGGCGTATGGTCGAACAGCACGCTGATCGGCAGGTTGACGGTGGCGCGGCTGCCGGCGGCGATGCTGACCCCGCCGATCTCGAACGGCGCGCGGGTTTCCCGCTTCCTCCGCGCCGCGGGCTTTGCCGCCGGCTTTTTCGCGGGGGATTTATTCGCCGTGGATTTCGCCGTGGATTTTGCCGTGGCGGGCGTCTTCACGGCGGGTTTCCGCCGTTCAGCCTTTGCCGCGGGTTTTGGTTTTACCGGATTTTGCATTGGTTTCCATGTACTGGATGATCTGCCCGGCGATGTCCTTGCCGGTGGCGTTTTCGATGCCTTCAAGGCCGGGCGACGAATTGACTTCCATCACCACCGGGCCGTGGTTGGAGCGCAGCAAATCGACACCGGCGACGTTGAGGCCGAGGGTCCGCGCGGCGCGGATGGCGGTGGAGCGTTCCTCCGGGGTGATCCTGACGATGCTGGCATTGCCGCCGCGATGCAGGTTGGAGCGGAAATCGCCCTCCGCGCCCTTGCGCATCATCGCCGCGATCACCTTGCCGCCGATGACGAAGCAGCGGATGTCGACGCCCTTGGATTCCTTGACGAATTCCTGCACCAGGATGTTCGATTTCACGCCGCGGAAAGCCTCGATCATGGACTTGGCCGACGAATGGGTCTCGCCGAGGACGACGCCGATGCCCTGCGTGCCTTCGAGCAGCTTGATGACCAGCGGTGCGCCGCCGACCATTTTCATCAGATCGTCGGTATCGTTGGTCGAATGGGCGAAGCCCGTCACCGGCAGGCCGATGCCCGCGCGCGACAGCAATTGCAGCGAGCGCAGCTTGTCGCGCGACCGGCCGATGGCGACCGATTCGTTGAGCGGCCAGGTCCCCATCATTTCGAACTGCCGCAGCACGGCAAGGCCGTAAAACGTGACAGACGCGCCGATACGCGGGATGACGGCATCGAATTTCGGCAGCACTTCGCCCTTGTAGCGGACATCGGGTTTGTGGGCGGTGATGTTCATGTACACCCGGAGCGTATCGATTATCCGGATCTGATGGCCGCGCGCTTCGGCGGCTTCGACCAGGCGCTTGTGCGAATACAGGTTCGGGTTGCGGGCCAGCATGGCGATTTTCATGTCGTTTCCTTTCGGGAACCGGCGGTCGGCGCGACAACCGCGCCACAGGCCTACTCCTCTTCGTCTCGTATGTCGGTGTCTGCCCGGGCGATCCGGACGGGTGGCGGCGGCGCATCATGCCCGGCGGGTACTGCAGATGCCGCCGGAGTCTCGATTTCTTTGTCCGCGAGAAACGACCGTGCCGGATCGACCATCAGGCGGCGGTGCATTGCCCGGCGGCCGAGCAGCATCCGGAATCCCATCTCGTCGCGGTTGGTCAGCGTCAGTTCGATCGGCCACGACTCGGGGCCCAGTTTCAGCGTCGTCGAGATCACGTAGCGTTGCTCGCGATGGCCGCCCGAGTTCGTCACGGTCCGCTCGTCGATCAGTCTCGCTTCGCACTTCACGGTCAGCGAGGCATCGCGCTGGGCGGGATGGATCACGAAGCGGACCCAGTCTTCGCCGTGCTTGCGGAAGGGTTCGACCTCGAAGGCGTGCAGCGCCGAGGTCCGTGCCCCAGTATCGAGCTTCGCCTTTATATGAGAGACGCCGAGATCGGGAAGACCGACCCATTCCCGCCATCCCACAATGCGGGCCGCCGGACGTTTTGTGCGCGCACTCGGGGGCGTCTTCGTTCTTTTCGATGCAGGCTTCCTCGCCCGGGGTTTCGTCGCCATGGAATCCTTGCACAGTATTGACGCGTGTCACACCACGAGACACTGTATACGTCAATTGCCAATAAACATCTGTTTGACAATAGACGAGGGGTATACGCCATGGCTGTCGCCGCTATCAAGGAAGACATATCGGTCCGCGACCAGGTCAGCGCGGAGGAATGGAAAACCCGAGTCGATCTTGCCTGCGCCTACCGGCTGATCGCCCACTATTACGTCAGCGACCTGACCTATAACCACCTGTCGGCACGCGTGCCGGGCGAGGACAACGCGATCCTCATCAAGCCCCATGACATCATGTTCGAGGAGGTCACCGCCTCGAACCTGCTGAAATACGATTACGACGGCAACCCGCTCACCACGGGTGCGCCGAAGCTCAAGGGCGGCGGGCTGATCATCCATGCCGGGCTCCTGAAGGAACGGACCGACATCAACGTCGTCTTCCACACCCATACAGAGGCCAATATGGGCGTGTCGTCCCAGAAATGGGGCCTGCTGACGGTCAACCAGCATGCCATGCGGTTCCACAACCGCATGGCCTATCACGAATTCAAGGGCTTCGAATTTAACCTGTTCATGCGCGATCCGCTGCTCAAGGATATCGAGGGCTACCGCGTCGCCCTGCTGCGCAATCACGGCTCGCTGGTGCTGGGGGAGACCATCCCGGAGGCCTTCGTGATGCACCATTTCCTCGAATTCGCCTGCCGCGGCCAGATCGCGGCGCTGTCGGCGGGCTACGAGAACCTGAACTTCCCGGACGAGGAAGCCTGCGAATTCGCCGCCGCCCAGGTGATGAAGGAGGGCAACAGCCTCGTCGGCGGCAAGGACTGGCCGGCCTGCCTGCGCATGGCGGAACGGCTGTATCCGGAGTTCATGGAGTAGGTTGTCTGTAAGACCTGTCACCCCGGGCTTGTCCCGGGGTCCAGACTGGATCCCGGCACCGGGCCGGGATGACGGATAATCCGCAGACGTCATTCTCGCGCGGGCGGGAATCTTCGGGCGGACAGAATAAACACCAAGGCACCAGGAATACAAAGTTCACGAAGATATTTTTGGAAATTCCCGGACCGGGAGGACCAGATGACTTTGGAACAGGAAGACCAGACCGCCGGCGCGATGAGGCGTAGCCTTTGTGAACTTGGTGTCCTTCGTGCCTTGGTGGTTAGACTATCAGCGGGTTGGGTATGTCGGTCCTCACGCCGCCATCAGCCGCCCGTAGCCCGCCGGCATGTCGTCTATGCCGAGGCTCTTCAGGGCGTACCAGACCATGGCCTGGTTGGAGGTCACCACCGGCTTGCCGATATCGGCCTCGATGGCGTCGATCGCCTCGACCGCGCGTATGGCGGTGCAGCTGAGAAACGCGGCCTGCGACTCTGGCTCGTCCTGGTCTATCACCCGGCGGCGCCATTCCTCGGGCTCGACGGCCAGCATCGCAGCGCCGTCGCCGGTGATGCCGAGGCCGGTTTCGGACAGGACGTCCACCCCGTGGGATTTCAGGAACACGACCTCGCGGTCGTTGGTCGACTGGATATAGGGCGTGGTCAGGGTGATCCGTGTCGCCCCGAACGTCTCGAACGCCCCGATGCAGCCCTTGGAGGTCGACGTCGCGGGCTTGCCGGTGGCTTTTTCGATGCGGTCGATAATGCCGTCATCGAAGCCCGGCGCGAACATGGAGGCTGCCGTACAGTGGAACATGATCAGATCGACACCGGCATCGGCCAGCATCACGGCGCCGCGCTCGACGTCGCCGACCATCTCGTTGATGTGTTCTTCCTTGCTCGACAGCAGGCGCAGACGCGTCGTGTGCAGCGACACGCCGCGGGGCAGCATCGCCGTGATCTGCGGCTCGGCCGCGCGGTTGACCGACGGCAGCAGCATGCCGATGCGCGCGCGGTCGCCGTAATTGACGGACATGGGCTCAGACCTTGCCGATGTAATCGGCCATGTTGGGCTGGCCGGGCTCGTTGGGGATGGCCGTGTCCATCGGTACCCAGGGCAGGGCGCTCGCGGTCCAGATATTCATCTTCACCGGCACCCAGGACGGGTAGTCCAGCGTGCCGGCATAGATCACCCGGATCTGCGGCCGGGCCCCCGGCGCGGAGAACAGGGGCGTGCCGCAATCTGCGCAGAAATTCAGGGCAAGGTCGTTGCCGCTGTCGGCCTTGCGGGTCCGCGACGCGGGTGTGCCTTTTTCGATCACCAGGTGTTCGGTCGGGATCTGGAAGTTCAGCCCGAACGCGCTCGACGTGCGCCGCTGGCATTCGGTGCAGTGGCAGAGATACGAGATCAGAGGCTCGCAGGTTACGGTGTAGCGAATGGCGCCGCAGCCGCAGCCGCCGGAATAGGGTGCCGTCATGTGAATTCTCCCCGTGTTTGACGGGGGATAGTAAGGGGTGGCTCTCTTTACGAAAACCATTATTGCGATAGACTTCGACCATGTTCCTGAAAAACTGCTGGTATGTCGCGGCTTACGTGCGCGAACTGGAAGACGGCGGACCGCTGGGGCGCACGCTGCTGGGCGAGCCTGTCGTGATGTTCCGCGACAGCGCAGGCAAAGCCGTCGCGCTCGAGGACCGGTGTTGTCACCGGCACCTGCCACTGTCGCTGGGCAAGGTCGCGGGCGACCGGCTGCAATGCGGCTATCACGGGCTCGAATTCGATGCTTCCGGCGCCTGCGTCTCCGTGCCGGGCCAGTCCAGGGTGCCGCCGGGGGCGGCGATCCGGGCGTTTCCGCTGGTCGAGAAATACGGCTTTCTGTGGATCTGGATGGGGGACGCATCCCTGGCGGATGAAGCGCTGCTGCCGGACTGGTGGTGGATCGGCGATCCCGGATGGGCGCATAATCCGGGGGCTTTCCTGCATATCAAATGCCATTACGAGCTGATCACCGACAACCTGCTGGACCTGTCCCATCTCGGCTATGTCCATACCCGCACCCTCGGCAACGACGCCATTGTCGATTTCCCGGTGAAGACCGAGCGGATGGGGGACCGGGTGCGCATGTCGCGCTGGATACAGGACCGGCCGCCGCCGCCCTTGTTCAGAACCGGCGGCGGGTTCGGGGGCAACGTGGACCGCTGGCAGATCGTCGAGACGCAGGCGCCGGCGCACACGGTTGTCTATGCCGGCTGCGGGCCGGTCGGCGCCGGCGAATTCGGCGGGCGCACGGAATATGACCAGGGCATTCACATTCGCGCGCTCAACGCGCCGACGCCGGAGACAGAGGAGTCCACGTTCTATTTCTACGCCCATGCCTGGGATTTCCGTCTCGACGATGCGGACTGGAAACAGCAGATGTATGACGGCTTCCTGATGACGTTTCTCGAGGATATCGATATCCTCGAAGCGCAGCAGGCCTCGTTGATGCGCGATCCGGCGCGGCCGCTGATCGATCTGAACGTCGATGCGCCTGGCCTCGCCGCGAGGCGCATGGTGGCCGAGCGGATAGACGCCGAACGGGGCGCCGGGCGGGATGCCCGGACGGTTGCGGCCCGGTAGCGGAAAGCGCTAAACATTAGATAACGAAGTAATACGGAGGAAAGACCGATGTTTCTTAAACATGCCTGGTATGTCGGGGCCTGGGACACCGAGGTCGGCCGCCAGAACCTGTTGCGGCGCACGCTGCTGAACGAGCCGGTGGTGTTCTACCGCCTGGAAGACGGCACGCCCGTCGCGCTCGAGGATAAATGCGCCCATCGCCACGCGCCGCTGTCGGAAGGCAAGCTGGTCGGCGACATGATCCAGTGCCCCTATCACGGGCTTGAATACAATGCGGACGGCAATTGCGTCCGCGTGCCGGGCCAGTCGACCGTGCCGCCGGGATGCCGCGTGCGGTCCTATCCGGTGGTCGAGCGCAATCACTGGATCTGGGTGTGGATGGGCGACCCGGCGCTGGCCGATCCCGACGATATCGAGGATTTCCACTGGATGGACCATCCCGACTGGCGCGCCAAGGGCGAGCTGATGCACCTGAAGGCGGATTACAAACTGCTGGTCGAGAACCTGCTGGACCTCTCGCACCTGTCCTATATTCACGCGACGACGCTGGGCACCAGCGCGGTGGCCGAAACGCCCATGTCGGTGGATCGCGGCGACCGCCATGTGACGGTTACCCGCTGGGTGATGGATTCGACCCCGCCGCCGTTTTTCCAGAAAGCCGGCGGCTTTGCCGCCGACGAGCATGTCGACCGCTGGCAGCACATCACGTGGACGCCGCCGGCCTTCGTGCGCCTCGATGTGGGCGCCGCGAAGGCGGGCACCGGCGCGAAGGAAGGAGACCGCAGCCAGGGCATCACCATGCGGAACCTGAACGCGATCACGCCGGAAACCGACAAGACCACCCACTATTTCTGGGCGCAGGCGCATAATTTCCGCATCGACGAGCCGTGGATCACCGACCTGCTGGCCGCCAATGTCCACGAGGCGTTCCTCGAGGACCTGGAAATCATCGGCCTGCAGCAGATCAACATCGATTCCGGCACTACCGCGCCCCGCATCGACATCAACCACGACGGCGGCGGCCTGCAGGCCATCCGCACGCTGGAGGCGATGATCGAGGCGGAAAACGATCCGGGATCGGGCCGCACGGCCCAGGCGGCGGAGTAAGCGCCGGGTGCAGGATTAAAAAGGGCCCCGGTGACGGGGCCCTTTTTCGTTCAATCCGGTGTCTTCATCAGGTCCGCTTGCGCCGTCGGATCGCTCCATGCGCATCTTATGTGTCCTTGAAGTCTTAGTCATAAAAATGAAAGTTGTTTGATCGGGTGATATCTAATGACTCCGTTGATCAACCATCGATCCTTCCAGTGGCGATGGGTTCCCATCGCCAATAGCATGCCTTTCTCGGGATACTCTTCGCCAAAACGCTGGATCATCCGTTCAATCGCCTGTTGTTCTCCATATCGGCGAGACCATTTAAAGTACGTTGCTTCGATTTCCCAGTCTTGGCAGGTGCCCTCTCTCAAACCGTCTTCAGTCCGGTATTTGTACTTGAACTTGAATGGGCAGGGGACGTGAGGGATTATCTTCTCGGTGTTGTATAGATCTTGTGCGGCTTGAATGCGCATGTTGTCGAAACGAGTTCGTTCTTCCGACAATTCTTCGGAGCTTTTCTTTTCAGCGATGAAATCAAGAATTTCTGATTGGAGTAATGCGAAGCTTCTCCCGGCTTCTCTCTCACGTTCTAAGCTTGTGACGATCGAACGAGAGAGAAAAGCGGACCGCTCGCGCTTCAATAGCGAGCCGATAATTTCGATGGTGTGTTGGTCAACGCGGCGGCTTTCAACACGACTATCGTCGTTCGGAAGGCGCCATTTGAATTGGATGCGATCCCAACGCTTGAATTTTTGGCTTTCTTCGAGGGTTTTAAACGAGACAGAGTGCGTAGCCAATTGCCGTCGTTGTCCATTCCAGCGCAACAGACGACTTCCCCGTGTTTCTGTCCAGCTTGCGGAGCTGCTTTTACTATTATGACCGCTTCGGCTTCACGCGACCTTAAATCTTCTGACGATAGCGCCATTTCGGTCATCTCCGTCGCGAGCAATCCCTTCGCGAACACCTATATGACGAATTTTAAAACTCTTATGCTCAGCAATGCTTTCTGCCACGATTTTTCGATGGCATATTTCAGGGTCTCTTTCATAGCAGAGAAGACATGAATTCATATCAGTTGCGATACCTGTCACCTCTTCTAATGCCGATTGTGCAGAATCGCTACCCAAGTGATCATCAAAAATGCGCCGGAATTCTTTCATATCACCGCGACGAGCTGCTTCCCTACCCGGTTTCGGATCACCCAACGCGCGAATATGCTTGTACTCGATATCTGCATTCTCAAGGGCTTCAGATAGTGCAGTCTTGGAAAACCCGCGTTTTCGCGATTGAGGAAGTTCTCGAATATCAACCAGCATTTCGACGCCAGCAACTTTTAAAGATGCGATGAAATCGTCCACCGCCGCGCCTTCATATCCGATTGTAAATAAATTTCGCATGCTACCCTCATCGCTTGGTTCTTATGGATGGGTAGCATAATTATGCAAATCATACATCCATGAACCGGGGCGCTCGGTTCTGATAGATTATGTATCCCTCGTGAGGTGCTATGTGATCGATATATCCAGAGGTATCTTCGAGTTCAAACTTTAAGCCACAAAAAAACCGGGCCCCAAATCGGGGCCCGGTTCTTTGATCGCTCTCGGTGCTGCGGGATCAGCGGCGGTCGCCGAAGAGCTGCAGCAGCATGATGAACAGGTTGATGAAGTCGAGATACAGCCGCAGCGCGCCCGAGATGGCGAGCTTGCCCTGGGATTCTTCGTCCAGGTGCTCGGCGTATTCGTTCTTGATGTTCTGCGTGTCGTAGGCGGTCAGGCCGACGAAGACCAGCACGCCGATGACCGAAATCCCGAACTGCAGCGCGGAGCTGCCGATGAAGATATTGACGATCGAGGCGATGATGATGCCGATCAGACCCATGAACAGGAACGAGCCCATGCCCGTCAGGTCTTTCTTCGTCGTGTAGCCCCAGATGCTCATCGCGGCGAAGGTGCCGGCCGTGATGAAGAACACGCGGGCGACGCTGGCGCCGGTGAACTGGATCAGGATGACCGCGAAGGACACACCCATCAGCGCCGCATAGAGCCAGAAAACGGCCTGCGCGGTCGATGCTTTCAGGGCGTGAATCCGCGCGCTGAGGAAGAACACGATGCCGAGCGGCGCCAGCATCACGACCCATTTCAGAGGCGAGCCGAACAGCGTCTGGCCGAGGCTGGTATAGCCGATCAGCTGGCCGGCGTCGTTGGTGACGAACGACATCTGCGCGATGACGATCGCGAAAATGCCCGTCAGGGCGAGGCCCGACGCCATGTAGTTGTAGACCCGCAGCATGTGCGCGCGAAGCCCGGCATCGAATTCCACCTGGTCGATGGAGCGCGAGCCGGTATAAACCGTTTTTTCGTTTCCGAATGCCATGTCAGATCCTTTCAAGACCCGATTGTTGAACCCTGACGGGAATATGGGGTGCTATCGAGTCGAAATCAACCGGTAGACTTTGAAATCCCTGACATGATTAACGAAATTTAATATTGGCCTCGCCGCGCCGATTTACGCGGTATTCGGCTATTCATTGCGCAGCAGCGGGGCGGCTTTCTGGCCGAGGGCGCGCCACGTGCCGTAAAATCCGAGCGCCAGCGTCACCCCGATGGCGATCGCGGCGGCTGCGATCACCGCCAGCGGATCGAAGCTGAACTCGAATTTCATCACCTCGGTGACCACGCCCCAGGCGGCGACCGCGCCGATGACCGAGGCGATCAGCGCGGTGATCAGGCCGAGCAGGCCGTATTCGAGCAATAACGTGCCCATAATGCGCCGCCGCGACGCGCCGAGGACCTTGAGCACCACGGAATCGTATACCCGTCGCCGGTGACCGGCTGCGACGGCGCCGGCCAGCACCAGCGTGCCCGCGATAATGGCGATGCCCGCCGTCATCCGGATGGCGAAGCCGAGCTTGCCGAGGAACCCGTTCACGGTTTCCAGCACGTCGCGCACGCGGATGGTGGTCACATTGGGGAAGGCGGCGGCGACCGCTGTCTCTATCCCCGCCTCGCTGGCCGGGTCGGCATGGACGGTCGCAAGATGGGTCTGCGGCGCGTTTACCAGAATGCCCGGCGAGAACATGAACAGGAAATTCATGCGCAGCGTGCCCCAGCGGACATCGCGCAGGTTTGCGACGGTGCCGGTGATATTGCGGCCGAGAATATTGATCGTGATCGTATCGCCGATCCCGAGTCCGAGCTCGGCGGCGGAATTGGCCGACAGCGATACCAGCTGCGGGCCGCTGTAATCCGCGGGCCACCATTCCCCGGCGACAAGCGTTTCATCTTCGGGCAGCTCGCGGGCCCAGGTGACGCCCCGGTCGCCGCGCAGTATCCAGCGGCCCCCCTCGGCGACCTTGTCGGGCGTCGCGGTCTCTCCGTTCAGCCGGGTGACGCGGCCGCGCAGCATGGGCGTGCTGCGCAATTCCCGAAAACCCTCAACGCCGGCGATCGTTTTCTCGAACGCGGCGACCTGGTCGTTCTGGATATCGATAAAGAAAAAGCCGGGTGCGCGTTCCGGCAGGCTTTTGGTGATCTGGCGTCCCAGATTGGATTCGATCAGCGCGACCGTCACCAGCACCGTCAGGCCGAGGCCGAGCGACATCACCACGCTGCCGGTCGGCGCGCCGGGCCGGTGCAGGTTGGCGAGGGCAAGACGCAGGCTGGTGCGGCCGACGCTGCCGACGAGCTTCGCGGCCCGCGCGATCAGCACGCCGGCGACGGCGAACAGCGCCATGGCGACGGCGGAGCCGGCCACGAAATACATCGCGATGACGCGGCTGAACGCGGTCTCTATCGCGAGCACCGCAAGCGCTGCCAGAAGGAGGGCGGTCGCGACCACGAAGGGCCAGCGCGGCACGCCGCGGAACCGGGCGATCGAATCCCGGAACAGCCCGGCGGCGGGCAGGTCGCAGGCCCGCGCGATCGGCCAGATCGAGAAGGCCAGGGCGGTCAGGATGCCGAAGGCGGTGGCGAGAAGCAGCGGCTGGGCATAGACGCCGATCCGCGCGACAAGCGGCAGCGCATCGCGCAGCAGGTCCGCCAGCAGCGCCGGCGCAAGCCCGCCGACCAGCAGCCCGAGGACAATTCCGAGAAAGGCCATCGCCATGATCTGGATCAGATAGGCGCCGAAAATCAGCCCGGAAGACGCACCGATACATTTGAGCGTCGCGATGGTCTGCATCTTGCCGGTCAGAAAATCCCGTACGGCGTTGCTGACGCCGACCCCGCCGACCAGAAGGGCCGTCAGCCCGACGAGCGTCATGAACAGGGTCGTGCGGTCGATAAAGCGCTTGATGGTGGGCGAGGCGTTGCTCCGGTCGCGGACAACCCACTGGGCATCCGGGAAGGCCTGATCGAGATCGGCCTTCCATGCATCGAGCGCCGTGCGGTCGTTCAGCCGGATGCGGTAAAAATACCAGACCTGGCTGCCCGGCTGGACAAGCCCGCTGTCGCTGACCGAGGCGGCCGAGGCCATGAAGCGCGGGCCGAGCTGTAGCGCCCGCGCGCCGGAGACCCGGTCGGGTTCCGTATCGATGGTGCCGCGGATCTCGTAGGTCGCATCGCCGACGACTATCTGCCCGCCGACCCCGATCCCGAGCCGTTTCAGCAGGGCGCTGTCGGCAATCGCGCCCCAGACACCGTTCCGGTTGGCGAACAGGTCCGCCGGCGGCGCGGCGGGGGATGTCTCTAGCGTGCCGAACAGCGGATAGGCGTTGTCGACCATTTTCATTTCGACCAGAGAGCGCTTGCCCGTTACGTCGGAGCGCGCCATCGACCGCAGATACACCACGCGCGAAATATCGGCCGATTTTTCCAGCCAGGCGCGCTCGTCGGGCGAGATATCCCGGTGCGTCATCCGCAGGGCGGCATCGCCCCCCAGCAGGATCGCGCCGTCCTCTTCCAGCCCGGCAATCACCGATGACGCGATGGAGCCCACCGCCGCAATGGCGGCGACGCCGAGCGCGAGGCAGGCGAGGAACACGCGGAAGCCTCTCAGCCCGCCGCGCAGTTCCCGGCGGGCGATGCGAAAAGCGTTGATCACGGCGCGGTTCCCGAAGCCTTCACGCGACCGCCCGGTCGGCGCCGATCAGGCCGTCCTGCAGCTCGATGACCCGCCCGCATTGTTCGGCGAGGGCGGGATTATGGGTGATGAGCAACAGGGTGGCGCCGTGGTCGGCGCGCAGCGAAAACAGCAGTTCCATCACCGAATCGCCGGTGCCGCCGTCGAGGTTCCCCGTCGGCTCGTCCGCGAGGATCAGGCGCGGCTCGGCGACGATGGCGCGGGCAAGGGCGACGCGCTGCTGTTCGCCGCCCGACAGCTGGCCCGGATAATGCGTCAGACGGTGGTCGAGCCCGACCGACGACAGGGCGGCGCGCGCCCGGTCGAACGCATTGTCGAACCCGGCAAGCTCGACCGGAATCGCGACGTTTTCCATCGCGCTCATGGTCGGGACGAGGTGAAAGTTCTGGAAGACGATCCCCACATTGTCGCGGCGGAACCGCGCCAGCCCGTCCTCGTCCAGCTTGGACAGGTCGTGCCCGGCGACATGGACGCCGCCGCCGGTCTGGCGCTCCAGCCCGCCGATCAGCATCATCATGGATGTCTTGCCGGAACCCGACGGTCCCACCATGCTGACCGTCTCGCCGGCGGCTATTTCAAGATTAATCCCTTTCAGGATGTTGACGGAACCGGCTTCACTGTCCAGCTTAAGCTCAACACCGTCCAGGAGAACCATGGGTTCCCGTATGCCGTTATCGTCTTTCATAATACTCCGCAGGGGCTGCTGTGAGGGAGGACCGTCCTCCCGATATAGAGCGTTTACGCGGCTTCTCAAGCAATGGATTGCCCTTTGTCTGTTCACGGCCGTCGCGGCCGCACCCGTCGCGGCGGCGGGGCAGATTCGGCTGATGGTTCTGGGCGACAGCCTGACCGCCGGATACGGGCTGCCTGAAAAGGACGCCTTCACCGTTCGGCTGCAGGCGGCGCTTGATCGAAGCGGCATCGACGCCGCTGTCCTAAATGCCGGGGTATCGGGGGATACGACGGCGGGCGGCCTTGCGCGCATCGACTGGGCGCTGGCGGACAAGCCGACCCACGCCATCGTCGAGCTTGGCGCGAACGACGCGCTGCGCGGCATCGATCCGAAGGAGACCCGCCGCAATCTGGAAGCGATTATCGGGCGGCTGCAGGCAGCCGGGGTGAAGGTAATGCTGGCGGGCATGTATGCGCCGCCGAACTGGGGCAAGGAATATGAGGCCGATTTCCGCAGCATCTATCCCGACCTCGCCGAGAAATACGGGATCGGCCTGTATCCGTTTTTTCTCGACGGGGTCGCCGCCCGGCCGGAGTTGAACCAGCCGGACGGCATCCATCCGAACGAAAAAGGTGTCGAGGTCATCGTGGAGCGTATAATGCCGTCCGTGCGCCGCCTGCTGGACACTAAGGAGTAGCCATGGAAACCGCCCTTCAGACGTTCCGTCTGGGTCATGCCGCCGATGCAGACTGGGAGACGCTCACGACGTCGTGCCTGGCGCAGATCGGCGAGGTGCCGCCGGGCGCCAATCTCGGATTTGTCTATGTCACCGACACGCTGGACGGCGACCTGCCCCTGATCGCCGACCGGCTGCGCGACGAGACGGGCGTCGCCCACTGGGTCGGCACGGTGGGGTTCGGCGTGATGGTGGGCGGCAGGGAGTATTTCGAGACGCCGGCGATGGTGGCGATGCTCGGCGTATTGCCCGACGAGTCGTTCCGTATCCTGCCGACCGTGGACACCCCCGGCGATCCGCTGCCCGACAATGTGATGAACTGGGCGGGCCGCGCGAATCCCACGCTGGGCATTGTCCATGCCGATCCGCGCAATGCCTATATCGCCGATATCCTGAACGCGATTACCGACGATACGGACGCGTTCGTTGTCGGCGGGCTGACCGCATCGCGCGGCAGGCAGGCGCAGATCGCCGACCGCCTGACCGAGGGCGGCGTCTCGGGCGTGCTGTTCGGCGACGATATCCGCACCGTCACCGGTCTCAGCCAGGGCTGTACGCCGGTCGGCGGTATTCACACCGTCACCCGCTCGGAAGAAAATATTCTCGTGGAGCTCGACGGCCGGCCGGCGCTCGATGTCTTCCGCGAGGATATCGGCGAGGTTCTGTCGCGCAACCTCGAACGGGTCAGCGGCTATATCCATGCGGCGCTGCCGATCTCGGGCGATGACCCGCTCGAGGATGGTGCAGGCGCTTCGGGTGGCGAGGCGAGTGGGAATTCGGGAGACTATCTGGTGCGCAATATCGTCGGTATCGATCCCGACAACAGGCTGGTGGCGATCGGCGAGCGCATCTCCGCCGGCGACCGGGTGATGTTCGTCCGCCGGGACGGCGCCGCCGCCGCCGAGGACCTCGACCGCATGCTGGCCGACGTCATCGGCCGCGCCGGGACCCGGCCGAAAGCCGCGCTGTATTATTCCTGCGTCGCGCGCGGCCCCAACCTGTTCGGCGGCGGGTCCGAGGAAATGAAAGCGGTTCAGGCGGTGCTCGGCGACGACGTGCCGGTGGTCGGTTTCTTCGCCAATGGCGAGATCTCGAAAAACCGGCTGTACAGCTATACCGGCGTGCTGACGCTGATCCTGTAAATCCGTGCGCTTCGTCCATGATCCGTCTTTTCACAGCACTCGGCCTGCCCGATGACCTTCGCCGGCGACTGACCGCCCTGCAGGGCGGGATCGACGGCGCGCGCTGGGTGGCGCCGCACAACCTGCACATCACGCTGCGCTTTATCGGCGAGGTGCCCGAAGACCGCGCCCGGGATATCGCCGCGGCGCTGGATGGCATCCGCACCGGGGCGTTTCCCGTCACGGTCTCCGGCGCCGGGCGTTTCGGCAACGAGTCGCGCACCCGCGCGCTGTGGGCCGGGGTGGAGCGGTCGGACGCGCTGGTTGCGCTGCATGAAAAAATCGACCGTGCCCTGATCGGTACCGGCCTGCCGCCGGAGGGCCGCAAATACACGCCCCATGTCACCCTGGCGTGGTTCAGCGCCGGCCCGGGCGGCGGGCGCAACCGCGGCCGCGATGCATCGGCGGGGCGCATCCTGCGATGGCTGGAAGCGCAGGGCGGCTTCTTCGCCGTGCCGTTCGAGGCGCGGGAATTCATCCTGTATGAGAGCCATCTCGGCCGGAACGGCGCCGATTACCTGCCGCTGGAATCGTTCCCGCTCGATGAACCGGACGACGCCTGAAGGGTGTCAGGCGCCCGGCGTGCTGTCGGCAAAGAGCGGATGGGCGGCGTTGAAATCGTCCAGCCAGGTCACGAGGGCGGGAAATTCGGGGCGCCAGTCGTACTGTTCGCGGAAATCGATGTATTCCAGCGCGATGGCGAGGCCGATACCGCCGACGGTCAGCGGCGCGATCGCGGGCGGGGCGTCGGCCATCGCCGCCATGCCGCGCTGGATCTTGCCGCGCTGGAAATCGAGCC
The DNA here is from genome assembly GCA_038120765.1 of Rhodospirillaceae bacterium. GTDB lineage: Bacteria > Pseudomonadota > Alphaproteobacteria > MPNO01 > UBA830 > CAXBCP01. Next base: position 34,314 of record JAYOMI010000015.1, on the reverse strand, counting down.
AGGGTTCGTAGGGCGTCTGGTCGGGGCGGTAGCGGCCCTCATAGGTGACCAGCAGGGCGGCTTCGATAATACCGTCGGCAAGCGCCGCCTCGCGCAGGGCCTTGAAGCGCGCGCCGGTTTCGGCCGGAATGATCTTGCCGCCGCCGGCCAGCGTATCCAGATATTCCACGATCACGCGGCTGTCGAACAGGGCCGTGCCGTCCTCGATGATCAGCGCCGGTACTTTCGCCAGCGGATTGAGCACCCGCAGGCTGTCCTCGCCCTCAGGCTCGCCGACCCCGACGAGGTCCGAGAGGTCGAGATGGGCGATCGCGAAGATGCCCTTCCGGCCGAAAGGCGACGGTCCGCGCGAAAGTAGTTTCATGGTCATTCGTTATCCCCTGTATCCGGTATTCGGCCTGCGGTATCAGGCCTGCGGTATTCGGCGCGCCATTGGCGTGTCACCTTTGTCAGGCCGGCAGCGCGATGCGTCAAGACCTGTGATGCGGCGCTGGGTTGATTCGGCTACACTCGATCCGGCTGCGTAACGAATTAGAAAAATCCGGCGGGGGCTTGCTGCCGGAACACGGACGGAGCCGAACGGGCCTGAACTCAGACGGACAATGCGATCATGCCGGTTTATCTCAATCAGGACGACGCGCTGGCATTGTGGCGGGACGCGCTCAGCGCCAGCGTTCGGGGCGACGGGCCCGATCTGTCGGCGCGCCAGATGGCGATCCTGCTGACTGTCTATACTCAGACCCCGCCGCATACCGTGCGCGGCCTGTCGGAGGGGCTCAATATTTCCAAGCCGGCCATTTCGCGGGCGCTGGACCGGCTCGGCCAGCTGGGTTTCGTGCGCCGCCGGCGCGACGATTACGACCGCCGCAGCATCGAGGTCCAGCGCACGGTGAAAGGCGCCGTGTTCCTGTCCGAATTCGCCGACCAGGTGTCGGAAGCGGGGCGCGAACTGGACAGCCCGACCCCGTTCGAGGCGGGCACGCCGCCGCAAACGCCGCCCGAGGACCCGGCGTACTGAGGCTGCCCCCAGGGCAGCAAAGGTATTCAAGCACCGTCGGAATTTTTTACGCTTTTGGCGCGTTCTGTCTCAGTAATTATTTAACCAATTGAAATATTTGCATAAAAATATTGGCACGGTTATTGCATCCCTCACCGCAACACCACGAAACATCGCTAAACAGAAGACAAAAAAGGTTAGTTCCGATGAGATTCTTCAGCAAATTTTCCAAATATCTTGCCGTCCCGGTCTTCGCAGCGGGTATGGCGGTAAGCGCACCGGCAGACAATGCCTAGGCCGCCGCAATCGATGTAATGGTTGTCGTAGACGAGTCCGGTTCGATGGGCGGGGAGCATGCGTGGCTTTCCGGCATGATATCGTCTCTCGATAGCGCGCTGTCGGGTCTTGGCATCACGGGTAACTACGGACTGGTCGGTTTCGGACAGTCCAGCGGCGGCGGTGCGCCCCGTGTGGTCAGCAATTTCTGTACCGCGGCCAGTTTTGGCGCGGCG
>JAYOMI010000015.1:0-32795 GCA_038120765.1 Rhodospirillaceae bacterium | reverse complement strand
CGGCGACGTCTACGCTGCTGACGAATGGCAGCTTCGAAGACGGGTATGCGGGGATCGATTTCGGATTCAGTAATCTCACGTTTGGCACGAACGGCGCCACCGCAACGAACGTCATCCTGGTGACGGACGAGGATCGTGACGTCTTCAACGGATCCCTCAGCCTTGCCTCGACGCTCACACAACTCGCCACCAATAACGCGCTGCTGAACGCGGTGGTCAATAATCCGTATACCAGCGACAACAACTCGAGCAATGTCATCGGCGTGGATTCAGGCGGTGCCGCCTATGTCGCCGATGGCGCCGGCGGTTTTATCACCGATACGGTGGGGCTGGTCGGAAACGGGGCCGGCGCGACAGAAACCGATTATGCCGGTCTCGCGCTCGCGAATGGCGGCGCGACCTGGGATCTTAATCTCCTGCGTGCGGGCGGCCTGACGGCCCAGTCCTTCACGTCGGCCTTTGTCGCGATCAAGGTGCAGGAAATTCAGGAACAGATTCCGGTTCCCGAACCGGGAATGATCGTGATCTTTGTCATCGGGCTCGCCGGCATCGCCGCCGCCCGCCGCAAGGCCGCGTAGACCGGAACAGCCCTCTTTCTTGCTTCTTCGCAAAACGGCGGCCCCGGATAGGGGGCCGCCGTTTTCGTTCTGTCGTTCGGTGAGAGGCGCTGGCGCTGCTCAGGTGCCGATAACGTCGGTCCGTATCGCCTCGATGTTGAAGGCCGCGGCCATCAGGGCCCTCGTGTATTCCTCGGCCGGGTTGTCGAATATCCGGTCCGCCGGGCCCTGTTCGACGACCTTGCCGTCTTTCATGACGATCAATTCGTCTGCCAGCGCGCGCACGACCTTGAGATCGTGGCTGATGAACAGATAGGCGAGGTCGTGCCTGTCCTGCAGGTCGCGCAGCAGGTCGACGATCTGGGCCTGGACCGACATGTCGAGGGCCGAGGTCGGCTCGTCCAGGACGATGAATTTGGGTTTGAGCACGATGGCCCGCGCGATGGCGATGCGCTGGCGCTGGCCGCCGGAGAATTCGTGGGGGTAGCGGTCCTGCGCGTCCGCCGGCAGGCCGACCTCGACCAGCGCCTCGGCAATGACGGCGCGGCGGTCGTCATACGTGTCGCCCGCGAGGTTATGCAGCCGCAGGCCTTCCTCGATGATCTGGCCGACCGACATGCGGGGCGACAGCGAGGAGAACGGGTCCTGAAAGACCACCTGCATCTGTTTGCGCAGCGGGCGCATTTCGCGCGCGCTGAACCCGTCGATGCGCGTGCCGTTGAAGGTGATCGGCCCCTCGCTGTTCTCGAGCCGTAGCAGGCCCATGGCGAGGGTCGTCTTGCCCGAGCCGGATTCGCCGACCACGCCGACGGTGTGCCCTTCGCGCACGGTCACATCGACCCCGTCCACCGCCTTCACATGGCCGACCGTGCGCCGCAGGATGCCTTTTTTGATCGGAAACCAGACGCGGAGGTTCTCGGCTTCGATCACCGGCTTCGCATCGGCGCGGGCGGACAGCGGATTGCCTTTCGGCTCCGCCGCCAGCAGGTGTTTGGTGTAATCGTGCTGCGGTGTTTCGAACAGTTTCTCGGTTTCGGCGACCTCGACCAGTTCGCCGCCCTGCATCACGCAGACCCGGTGGGCGACCTTGCGCACGATCACCAGGTCATGGGTGATCAAGAGGATCGACATGCCGCGCTTCGCCTGGATGTCGCGCAGCAGGGCGAGGATCTGGGCCTGGATCGTCACGTCGAGCGCGGTGGTCGGCTCGTCCGCGATCAGCAGGTCGGGATCGTTTGCCAGCGCCATGGCGATCATCACCCGCTGCCGCTGTCCCCCCGAGAGCTGGTGCGGATAGGCCGACAGGCGTTCCTCCACATTGGGCAGGCCGACCTCGCTGAGCAGTTCGATGACGCGCGCCCGCGCGGCTTCCTTGTCCATCTTCTTGTGAATGAACAGGATCTCGCCGAGCTGCTTTTCGATCGTATGCAGCGGGTTCAGCGACGTCAGCGGTTCCTGGAAAATGATGGCGATCCGGTTGCCGCGAATCTTCTGCATCTTTTCCGGCGGGGCGCCGACAAGCTCCTCGCCCTCTAGGGTAATCGAGCCGGACGGATGGTGCGCCGTCGGATAGGGCAGAAGCTGGAGGATCGACAGGGCCGTGACCGACTTGCCCGAGCCGGATTCGCCGACCAGCGCCAGCGTCTCGCCGCGCCCGATATCGAACGACACGTTTTTCACCGCGCGGATCTCGTTTGCGCCGCGGCCGAACGACACGGACAGGTCGGATATGCGGACCAGTGGTTCAGCCATTGAACGTCTTTCGCGGATCGAACGCATCGCGCACCGCCTCGCCGACGAAGATCAGCAGAATCAGGGTCAGCGAGATGCTGATGGTCGACGTCAGCCCGAGCCACGGCGCCTGCAGGTTCGACTTGCCCTGCTGGAGCAGTTCGCCCAGCGACGGCGAGCCGGGCGGCAGGCCGAGGCCGAGGAAGTCGAGCGCGGTCAGGCTGGTGATCGAGCCCGTCAGGATCAGCGGCAGGAAGGTCAGCGTCGCGACCATCGCATTGGGCAGCACGTGGCGGAACATGATCGTCACGTTGCCGACGCCGAGCGCGCGGGCCGCCTTGACGAATTCGAAATTGCGGGCGCGCAGGAATTCGGCGCGGACAACGCCGACCAGCGACGTCCAGCCGAACAGCAGCAGGATCAGCAACAGCGTCCAGAACCCGGGAATGATGACGCTGGAGAGGATGATCAGGATATAGAGCTGGGGCAGCCCGCCCCATATCTCGATAAAGCGCTGGAAAAGCAGATCCAGCCAGCCGCCGAAATAGCCCTGGAACGCGCCCGCGACGATGCCGATGACCGATCCGATCACGGTCAGGATCAGTCCGAACAGAACGGATATCCGGAACCCGTAAATCACGCGGGCCAGCACGTCGCGTCCCTGGTCGTCGGTGCCCAGCCAGTTATCGCCCGACGGCGGCGCCGGGGCGGGGACCTTCAGGTTCAGGTTCACCGTCTTGTAGCTGTAGGGGATCAACGGCCAGAGCATCCAGCCGCCCTTGGCGGTGATCAGGTCCTGGACGTCGGGTTCGCGGTATTCCGCCTCGGTCTCGAAATCGCCGCCGAAGACGGTCTCCGGATAGGTGTTGAGCACCGGCGTATACAGAGACCCCTCGTACCAGACCACGAGCGGGCGGTCATTGGCGATGAACTCCGCCGGGAGCGTGCCGAGAAACAGGACAAGGAACGCCCAGAGCGCCCAGCGTCCGCGCTTGTTGCGGCGGAAATTCGCCAGCCGGCGAGCGTTCAGCGGCGATATCCGGAACCCCAGGAATCGCGGGTGCAGGACCGTGTCGCTCTGGCCGGCAGGCGCGATGTCTGCCGAAACCTCAGACATGACGGCCCTCGAAATCGATCCGCGGGTCGATGATCGTGTACATCAGGTCGCCGACAAGGTTCATCAGCAGGCCGAGCAGCGTGAAGAAATAGACGGTCGCGAACATGATCGGATAATCGCGCTTGATCGCCGCCTCGAAGCCCAGCAGGCCGAGCCCGTCGAGCGAGAAGATAATCTCGATCAGCATGGCGCCGGTAAACAGGATGCCGATAAAGGCGCTCGGGAATCCGGCGATGACGATCAGCATCGCGTTGCGGAACACGTGGCCGTACATCACGCGGCGTTCGCTCAGGCCCTTGGCGCGCGCGGTCTGGACATAGAGCATGTTGATCTGGTCGAGATAGGAATTCTTGGTCAGCATGGTCAGCGACAGGAATCCGCCGAGCACCAGCGCCGTGATCGGCAGCACCAGATGCCACAGGTAATCCAGGATCTGGCCGCCCAGCGAGAGTTCTTCGAAATCCTCCGACACCAGACCGCGCAGGGGGAAGATGTCGAGAAAACTGCCGCCCGCGAACAGCACGATCAGCAGGATCGCCATCACGAAGGACGGGATCGCGAACCCGATGGTAAGGAGCGTCGTCGTCCAGATATCGAACCGTGTGCCGTCCTTTACCGCCTTGCGGATGCCGAGCGGGATACACACCAGGTAGACGATCAGCGTGGTCCAGAGCCCAAGCGATATGGAGACCGGCATTTTCGACAACACGAGGTCGATCACGGTCTCGTCCCGGAAAAAGCTGGTGCCGAAGTCGAAGACGATAAAATCGCCCATCATTTTCAGGAAGCGTTCATGCAGCGGCTTGTCGAACCCGAACTGGCGTTCCAGATCCTTGATGAATTCGGGGTCCAGCCCCTGCGCGCCGCGATAGCCGCTATCGGCGGTCGACGCGGAAGCCGAAGCCGATGTATTGCCCCCCGACAATTCGCTGCCGCCGCCGCTGATCCGGCCGGTGGAGCCGGCATCGGTGCCGGGGACCTCGGCGATGATCAGAACGCTCGGCCCGCCGGGCGCCAGCGGCACGAGGGCGAAATTGATGATCATGATCCCGAGCAGGGTCGGGATCATCAGGGCAAGCCGGCGGACGATATAAGCGAGCATTCGGTTCCGTTCTTCCCGCTATTTCCGGCCGGGCGGGGGCAGCGCGCCCGGCGGCGGCGGCGGGGCTTCCCCGTTCTCGATCATCGTCGCCTTGGCCGCGTCGTACCACCATGTGTCGAGGACGCCGGGATCGAATTTCGGCGACCTTGCCGGGCGGCTGAACTTGTTCCAGTAAGCCACGTTGTGCGAGCCCTTGTACCACTGGGTGATGACGAAGCGGTTCCACATCAGGACCCGGTCGAGCGCCCGCACCGCCGTGGTCAGCGCATCGCGCGTCTCGGCGGAAATCACTTTCTCGATCAGCGCGTCGACCACGGGGTCCTGAACGCCGCTGATGTTGAAAGAGCCCTCGACGTTTGCGAATTCCGATCCGAAATAGTTCCGCTGTTCCAGGCCCGGCGTCAGCGGTTGCGATATCCGGCGCACCACCACATCGAAATCGAAACTGTCCTGGCGGCGCTTGAAGTTCGCCACATCGACGATGCGGATGCTTGCCTGGATGCCGAGGCGTTTCAGGTTGCGGATCATCGGATTGATGATCCGCTTGAAGCTCGATTCAAAAAGCAGGAATTCGACCTCGAGCGGCTCGCCCCCGCCGTTTACGAGGATGCCGTCGCGGATTTCGTATCCCGCGTCCTTGAGCAGCCTGTTCGCCTTGCGCAGGCTTCCCCGGATGCGGCCGGTGCCGTCGTTCTTCGGCGACATGAAGGGCGTGGTGAAGACTTCGTCCGGCACCTGCCCGCGGAACGGCTCCAGCAGGGCCAGCTCGTCCGCCGAGGGCGGTTGACGGGCGGCGAGAGCCGAATTCTCGAACATCGAATTGGTGCGTTCATACAGGTCGTAGAACAGCGTGCGGTTGGTCCATTCGAAATCGAAGGCGAGATCCATCGCCGTGCGCACCCGGATATCTTTGAACTTGTCGCGCCGCAGGTTCAGGATAAAGGCCTGTACGCCGGAAGGGGTTTCGTCCGGCAGGGTCTCGCGCACAATGAGTCCCTTGTTGACCGGCGGTTCGTCGTACTGGATCGCCCATTGGCGCGAGGTGAATTCCTCGCGGTAATCGTACTGGTTCGAAAAGAACGCCTGGAACGCGACTTCCCGGTCCCGGTAATACTCCACCGTGATTTCGTCGAAATTGAACCGGCCGCGGCTGACGGGCAGATCCTTCGCCCAGTAGTCCTCGACCCGGCCATAGGTGATGGAGCGGCCGGGTTCGAAATCCTTCACCCGGTAGGGCCCGCTCGCCAGCGGGGCTTCGAACGTCGTCCTGTCGAATTCGACCTTGTCGTAATAGGCCTTCGACAGGACCGGCAGGGAGGCGAGGCGTGTCGGCAGATCCCGGTGCGTGCCGGGCTTGAAGGTGAATTTGACGCGGCCCGGCGATGTCGCTTCGGCGCGTTCGACGTCGCGGAAATTGATCCGGTAGCGCGGATGGCCGTCCTTTGTCAGGGCTTTGAAGGTGAAGACGATATCGTCGGCGGTAATCTGCGTGCCGTCATGGAATTTCGCTCGCGGGTCGATATTGAACGCCACCCATGTCTTGTCCGCCGGCTGTTCGACGGTCCGGGCGACGAGCCCGTAATAGGAATCCGGCTCGTCGAAAGAGCGCGCCATCAGCGTGTCGAACAGCAGCCCTTCGGCGAGGATTTCCTTGCGGCCTTTCAGGATAAACGGATGAACCGTCTCGAACGTATCGAGGCCGGGGACTTTTATCCGGCCGCCCTTCGGCGCATCCGGGTTCACATAGGCGAAATGGGAAAAGCCGTCCGGGTATTTGAGATCGCCAAAGACGCTGAGGCCGTGACGCGGTTCGGCGTCCTGTGCGTCTGCCGGTGCGGTAAGGGCCAGCGCGCCTGCCGCGACGGCGGCAATGGCGATGAGGGACAGGGTCAGTCGGTTCATTGCGCCCGCATCTTACGTGTCATTCGCCGCCTTGCGCTAAGGATTTTTATTCCCGTTCTTCAGGGCGGCATCCTTTGCCGGATCGATCCACCAGCTCATCACGTCGGCGCCGTATTTGGGGTGTTTCGGAATGCTGAACCGGTCCCAATAGGCAAGGCGGTCCATCCGGACATGCCATTGCGGGATGACGTAATGGTTCCACAGCAACACGCGGTCCAGTGCCCGTGTCGCGGCGACCAGGGATTTGCGATCGGGGGCATCGACGATCCGGTCGATCAGCGCGTCCACGGCGGGGTTCTTGATGCCGATGGTGTTGCGGCTCCCCTCGCGGTCGGCCGCGTCCGAGCTCCAGTAATCGCGCTGTTCGTTGCCCGGCGATTCGGATTGCCCTGCGCCGCCGACGATCATGTCGTAATCGAAGGACCGTATCCGGTTGATGTATTGCGACTGGTCGACGGTGCGGACATTGGCGACGATGCCGAGCCGTTTCAGGTTCTGGGCAAAGGGCGCGACGATGCGTTCGAAGGCGGGGCTGACCAGCAGAATCTCGAAGATAACCGGCTTGCCGGTCTTCGGCGAGATCAGCGCGTTGTCCTCGATTTTATAACCCGCCTGTTTCAGCAGGCGGAGCGCGATGCGCAGGTTGGACCGTATATTGCCGGACCCGTCCGTCGATGGCGGCGTATAGACGGTCGTAAACACTTCGTCCGGAATCTTGCCGCGCCACGGTTCCAGCAGCGCTAGTTCGGCTTTCGACGGCAGTTCCGTCGCGGCGAGCTCCGAGTTGGAGAAAAAGCTGCTGGTGCGGGCATATTGTCCGTAGAACAGGTGCTCGTTCGACCATTCGAAATCGAACGCGTAGGCCATTGCCTGGCGCAGCACCGGGTCCTGGAACTGTTCGCGCCGGATGTTGAAAACGAAGGCCTGCATGCCGGTCGGCCGCGCATGGCGGACTTCTTCAAGCTTTACCCGGCCGTCCTTGCGCGCCGGGAAGTCATACCCGGTCGCCCAGACCAGCGACGCGTTTTCGTTGCGGATATCGTAGCGGCCCGATTTGAAGGCTTCGAGGGCGACTGTCTGGTCGCGGTAGTAATCGTAGCGGATCCGGTCGAAATTGTTCCGGCCGACATTGATCGGCAGGTTGGCGCCCCACCAGTCTTTCACCCGGTCGATTTCGACGAAACGTCCGGGCTCGAACGCGCCGATGCGATAGGGGCCGCTGCCCATCGGCGGCTCCAGCGAGGTTTTGGTGAAGTCGCGGGTCGACCACCATTTTTTCGACATCACCGGCAATTGTCCGGTGATCTGCGGCAGTTCGCGGTTGGGCGGGCCGGTAAATTCGAATTTGACCTTGTGGGGACCGAGCTTCACCGCCCGCGCGATATTCTTGTAATAGAACCGGTAGAACGGCGCGCCGTCGTTTTTGAGCGTCTCGAAGGTCCAGATCACGTCATCCGCGGTGACCGGCGAGCCGTCATGGAAGCGCGCTTCGGGCCGCAGCGTGAAGGTGGCATAGGAGAGATCGGCGGGCACCTCGACGGATTTCGCGATCAGCCCGTATTCGGCGGAAATTTCATCCAGCGGCGACGTCATGAGGGTTTCGTAAACCTGGCTGACGCCCGCCGACGGATTGCCCTTGATGATGTAAGGATTGAAGCTGTCGAACGTGCCGATGGTGAACCGCCGGAGCGTTCCGCCCTTGGGCGCTGCCGGATTCACGTAATCGAGATGTTTGAACCCGGCCGGGTATTTCAGCTTGTCCAGCAGGGTGAGGCCATGGCTGATTGTGACGCCCGACTTCTTGCCGGAATTGTCCTGCGCGTCCGCGGGGGCAACGGAAAATGCGGTCGCGGAAAACGTCAGTCCGGCGCAGACCAGCGCGGCGGTCAGGATTTTCATGGCCTTGTATCCCTCAATCATACTGCTCTTGAATGTGTTGTTTTCTGCCCGAATGACAAGCCATCGGAAATACGACACGGCAAACCGGGCTGTTAACCGCCTATAAGTCCGAGAATTTCGGCATGTGTGCGGACATCGCCACAGGCAAGGATCGTGCCGTCCGAGGACAGCGAGACCGGGTTGCCCTGCCAGTCCGTCACGATTCCGCCGGCGGCCTCGATCACCGGTGCGAGGGCGCAGAAATCGTATGTCTGCAGACCCGCTTCGAGGACCACGTCCACGAACCCGGAAGCGATCTGGGCGTAGGTGTAGCAGTCGCCGCCATAGACCGCGTGTTTCGCGCCCGCCGCGACCTTGCGCCAGTGCTGTTCCTGGCCGGGGCCGAACAGGTCGGGCGCGGTCGTGCCGGCAATGGCGCTCGAGAGCGACGGGCAGGCGCGCACCTTTACCGGCTTGCCGTTATACACTGTTCCTGTTCCGGCCGCGCCGATCCAGCGTTCCCCGTTCACCGGCTGGTCGATCACGCCGAGGATCGGCGTGCCGTCGCGGACAAGCGCGATCAGGGTGCCGAAAATCGGCCGTCCGCTGATAAAGGACTTCGTGCCGTCGATCGGGTCGATCACCCACACATAGGCGGCATCGGTATTGGTGTTGCCGAACTCCTCGCCGATGACGCCGTCATCGGGCCGTGTCTCTGCGAGGATGGCGCGAATGGCCTGTTCCGCCTCCCGATCGGCGGCGGTGACCGGCGACGAATCCGCCTTGCCGTCGATCCGGAGGGGCGTGCGGAAATAGCTGCGGATCACCGGTCCGCTCGCGTCAGCCAGCCGGTTTGCCAGATCGATCATGTCGGAAGGACAGGGGGCGCTCATCCGCGCAGTCTGGCGCGAATCGTGGCCGTTTGAAAGGGCTGCAGAACGACAGGACGGGAAAAGCCGTCCGGCCGGCAGGTTTAATGCACGACCTTGGAGCTGAAGGCGGAAACCACGCGGTTGACGCGAATGCCGTCATCCGACAGCGGCAACAGGATGCTGCGATACAGCACTTCCTGGCCTTTTTTGTTGAAGAACCGCCCGACGTCCGCCATCGGTTTTTTCAGGTCGACGGATGCCCGGCAGAATGACAGGCCCATTTCGGTGGACGACGGAAGCGTGTCGAGCACGGACAGCCCGGTCGGATCGCGGCCGAGCGCTGCCTGGACCTTTTCGCCGGCGGCGACAACCTTGTCGTCCAGCTCGCCGACGCCGATTTCGATAACAAGGGAATCCTCGGCGCCGAACGGGCAGTCCTCCATGTCAAGCACCGATGTCCGCGGCAACTCGCCGTCGGCCCGCACACTTTCCCAAAACTTGAGCGCTTTACCTACCAACCTGTTTTCCCCATTCGGGCGGACACCAACCGCCGCAATGGGATCAGAACTCTGGAAATCCACTGTAACCCTCCTAGATTACGCATACTCACCTACTACTCAGAGAACCTACTCTGTCTTCACAGTGGTTTACAAATAGTAAATGCGCGCCCGGAAACGTCGGGAATTCAGGTTCCGGCCCGGCGGGTTTTATTCGAGCGGGGCGGGTGTGTCGGCCAGGGTCCGTAGATAGGCGATAACATTGGCGCGGTCGCTGTCTTTGCTCAGACCGGCGAACGACATCTTCGTGCCCTTGGCGTAGTCCCGCGGCTTGCGCAGGAACGCGTCCAGGTTGGCATAGGTCCATTTCGTGTCGCTCATGCCTTCAAGTGCGGCCGAATACTTGAAGCCGTCATGCGCGGCCTTGCCGGCGTTCACGACATTCCAGAGGTTCGGGCCGATTCCGTTCTTGCCGCCCTTGTCGACCGTGTGGCACGACTTGCATTTGTTGAAGAGGCGCTTGCCTTTTTCCACGTCTGCCTTGCCGACGGCCTCGGCGAAATTCGCGGGCGACGTGACTGCCTCCGCGACGGCTTCCGCCGCCTGCTTGACGTCTGCAGCGACGGCGGTGGCGGCAGCAGCAACCGGTTCGGCGGCGACTTCCACGGCTTTCGCTGCGGCCTGCTTGGCGGCTTCAAGTGCCTGAATGACCGCGTCGATTTCGGCCTGTGTCGGCAGCGGCGCGGGGGTGTCGGCGAGGGTCCGCATATACGCGATCAGATCTGCCCGCTCCGACGTCTTCTTCAGCCCCGCAAAGGACATTTTGGTGCCCGGGATATAGTCTTTCGGCTTCGCCAGGAACGCGTTCAGGCTTTCATATGTCCAGCTGCCCTCTTTCTCGAGCAGGGCGCTTGAATAGCTGAACCCTTCGTGGGAACCGAGTTTGGCATTTACCGTATTCCAGAGCTTCGGGCCGATCTTGTTTTTGCCGTCCTTGGCGAAATCGTGGCAGGCGGCGCATTTCTTCGCGACCTTCATGCCGTCTTCTACGCTGGCCGATGCCAGCAATCCCAGAACAGGCTCCAGCGGTTCCTCGACCTTCGGGGCAGGGGCGCTTGCCGTCATGACTTCCCCGGCGCCGCCGTGACCGCCGCCATGTCCGCCCCCGGTCGTTACCAGATTGTCGCCGATCTTGCCGATAACAACGAGAGTAAGCACCGCGACCAGAAGTGCACCGACGATCTTGTTAAGCTCGAATGACGACATGCCAGAATTCCGTTGGAGTGTTAAAAGTAAATGCCGGTCGGACCGGCGGCACAAATTACCCGCTCCATGCGAGTCTGTCTAATAACCCTGTATTTCGTCCCACGAATACGGCATTCCCGTGACCGCACAAGGGGTATAATGTCGCACCCGAAGGTCTTGCCGCCCCGTAAATCGCCGCGAATATCACCGAAACCCTGCCAGAATGCGCATAAACCGATGTCCAGATCGTTAAATCCCGTCGTTATTGTTCCCGCCCGTCTGGCCGCGACCCGTTTTCCGGACAAGCCGCTTGCCGATATCCACGGGCTGCCGATGATCGTTCAGGTCCTGCGCCGCGCGGTCGAGGCGGATATCGGCCCGGTCCTCGTCGCCTGCGGCGATGCGGCCATTGCCGATGCGGTGCGCGCCGCCGGCGGCCAGGCCGTGATGACCGATCCCGATCACCCCAGCGGCTCCGACCGGGTGCATGAGGCGCTCGGCCGGTTCGATCCGGACGGGCACTACGACACGGTCGTCAATATCCAGGGCGATCTGCCGACCATCGATCCCGGCGTGATCGCGGCGGTGCTCGAGCCGTTCGATACACCGGATGTCGACATCACGACCCTTGCCGTCGAAATCACCGAAGATCGCGAACGCACGGACCCCAACGTGGTCAAGGCGGTGATCGCGTTTGCAGATGCCGGAGCGGACGGGGACGCGCGCATCGGCCGGGCGCTTTATTTCAGCCGGGCGACCGTTCCGGCCGTGGCGGACGGGCCGCATTATCACCATATCGGGCTGTACGGTTTCCGGCGCGATGCGCTCGACCGGTTCGTCGCCCTGCCGCCCGGACGGCTGGAAGTGCTGGAGCGGCTGGAACAGTTGCGCGCGCTCGAAGCCGGTATGCGTATTGACGTCGCCCTCGTTGACACTGTTCCGCTCGGTGTCGATACTCCCGCCGATCTGGACCGAGCGCGGGCATTGCTGGCGGCCGGTCCGTCCTCGCTCAAGGTCTAGCAATCATGGCTGCCAGTAAAAAAACCGTGCGGCAATCCTGCACCGCGCCCTCCCGGACGATCGCGTTTCAGGGGCAGCCCGGCGCCTATTCGCATCTTGCCTGCCGGGACTATTTCCCGGACATGACCCCGATGCCGACCGCCGCGTTCGAGGACACGTTTGCCGCCGTCACCAGCGGCAAGGCGAAGCTTGCCATGATTCCGATCGAGAATTCGGTTGCGGGCCGTGTTGCCGACATTCACCGGATCATGCCGGATTCCGGTCTGTATATTACGGGCGAGCGATTCCTGCGCGTGAACCATCATCTGCTGGCGCCAAAGGGGGCGACGCTGAAATCGATCAGGCGCGTTCACAGCCATGTCCATGCGCTGGGCCAGTGCGGACAATTCCTCCGCCGGCACGGGCTGGAAGCCGTGGTCCATGCCGACACGGCGGGGGCGGCGGCGGATATAGCGGCGTCCGGCGATCCGACCGAGGCCGCGATCGCGTCCGAACTGGCGGGCGAGGTCTATGGCCTGAGATCGATCCGCGCCAATATCGAGGACGCCGAACACAACACCACGCGCTTCGTCGTGATGTCGAGAAAACCGGTGCGGGTCAAGCACGGGGCAGGCCCCGTCGTGACCAGTTTCGTCTTCCAGGTGCGCAACGTGCCCGCGGCCCTCTACAAGGCGATGGGCGGGTTCGCCACCAACGGCATCAACATGACCAAGCTGGAAAGCTATATGGTCGACGGGGATTTCGTCGCGACCCAGTTCTACGCCGATGTCGAGGGCGACCCGAGGGATGTCAGCCTGAAGCTCGCACTCGAAGAACTGGATTTTTTCACCCATAAAGTGACGATTCTGGGCACGTATCCCGCCGATCCGTTCCGGTTCAGGACCTGAATCGGGGTTTCGGGTCGCGGTTCGACGCCTTGACCGTCATATTGGGCATCGGCGCAGCGATTCCGGGCCGCTATCATCGACCACTGGTAACTGAACAAGAAAATTCGCGTTGTGGCTGCTTGGAATGAAAATAAGGGTCAGTAGTAAGCGTGCGTTGCGTCTGGTGTCTTTGGTCTGCGGGCTGGTGATCGGATCGATCGCGCTCCCGGCGGGCGCGACCATCATCGGCGGCGCCGTGACCGGCGGGTCGGCACTCGGCGCCGGCGGAGTTTTTCAGAAACTCATTCTGCCGTTTGTGTCCATCCCGACGAACAACACCATCGGCGACGACAACCAGCAATCCCCCAATCTGTTCAGTTTCGACGAAGAACAGAATATCGTGATCTCCTCGACGATCCAGGTGAATATCGGGACCAACCCGGTCGCGGGCGATATCGTCGCGAGCCACTATATCGGCTTCGATCCCGATGGCGGACTGACGCAGACAGGATATATCGATTTTGACGCCGACATCTATGGCGTGGCGACCAGCCGGGTCAATCTGGATGACAGCGATTTCCTCGCCAATACCGGGGTGACTTATCTGAGCGACAGCCTGCGGGGCCTTGAAGGCGGCGATATCGTGACGATCGATCCGACAAATTCAAAGCGGCTGCTGGTCAACTGGTTTGCCAGTTCCCCGGGCGATTACATCCGGGTGTTTACCCAGTTCTCCGCCGCCGCGGTGCCGGTCCCGCCGGTCGCGGGATTTCTCTTGCTCGGGATCGGGTTTCTGGCCGCACGCCGCCGCGCAGCATAGGCGGACCGGGCTTCAGCCCTGGCTGATCCATTCGTCGATCAGGCGCCGGGCGATTGAATCCGATCGCGGGCGCTGGGCAATGCCGGCGCCGCCATCGGCGAGTTCAGCCCGTGTAAACCATTGCAGGTCTTCCAGTTCCTCGTCCCACGGGGTCAGTTCCTCGGTCACCGCCTCGGCGAAAAAACCCAGCATCAGCGATGACGGGAACGGCCAGGGCTGCGAGGAATGATAGCGGATATTGGTGATCTCGACGCCGGATTCCTCCATCACCTCGCGGGCGACCGCCTGTTCCAGGCTTTCGCCCGGTTCGACGAAGCCCGCCAGGGTCGAATACATGCCCGGCATCCATTCCGCTTTCCGCCCGAGCAGTGCCTTGTCGTCCTTTTCCACCAGCATGATCACCGCGGGGTCGGTGCGCGGAAAATGCCCGGCGCCGCAATCCGGGTTCAGGCATTTCCGCAGGTGGCCCGCGTCCTGGGTTTCGGTCGGGCTGCCGCAAACGCCGCAGAAAAGGTGGCGCGAATGCCAGTGCATGATTCCCTTGGCATAGGCAAGGATCGATGCTTCCGTGCGGTCGAGCACGGCGCCGACCGAGCGCAGGTCGACGAATTCGCCGTCCGCCCGCAACTCGTTTACCTCATGCTCTTCGAGGGCTGAGATATCGATGGCGAAATGGGCGATGTCGTTGCGCACGCCCAGCATGACGGTCGTCGTCGCGATGTCCATCAGCGCCCGGGTCTCGGCCATCGACATCATCACGCCGCGCGGCTCGGGCCCCTGCTGGATCAGGCTGCGGGAGCGCCAGACCGGGATGACCATGGTGTGTTCGGCCGCGTACTGGGCGTCGATCCACGCGATATCGCGGCGAAACTGGGCGACCCGGTCCAGGACTTCATCGGCATAGTGATTCTGGGAATTCATGACCGTATAATTCGCATACAACCGCAAACCGCGCAATTACAGAGCGCATGTGCAGCTTTTTGCCGGTTTTCTGAGGTTTTTTGGAATTCTTCCGGGACGGATTCATCCGCCGGAAAGGCCAGACTCCATTTGGCCCGCGCGCCGGACCTGATATAATGCCCCCGGGAGGCTGGCGGCGGACGGATTGCTCGCCAACCCGGTCAGGTCCGGAAGGAAGCAGCCGTAACGAGATTTACCCGGGTCGCCTCACCAGTCTCCCACCTGCTGAAAGACCGCCGCCGCCCGCCCACTGGCCGGCCATCGAAGGTCGGAAGCGTAGGAGGATGAAGGTGTTGGCCCGCCCGGAAAATCATCCGGGCCTGTAACCGGAGAATATTAAAGCCTGTTATGGCCGAAACCCCAGAACCCCAGGATACACCCGTCACCCCGGATACCGGCGTCAAAGCGGACAAACAGCCCTATCGCGTTCTCGCCCGAAAATACCGGCCGAGCGATTTTTCGTCGCTTATCGGCCAGGAAGCGATGGTCCAGACCCTGTCCAATGCCATCGCGTCCGGCCGTCTAGCCCATGCCTTTATCCTGACGGGCGTTCGCGGTGTCGGGAAAACCTCGACCGCGCGCATCATCGCCCGCGCACTGAACTGCACCGGCACGGACGGCAATGGCGAGCCGACGGCCAATCCCTGCGGAGTCTGCGAGAACTGCATCGCGATTGCCGAAGACCGCCATGTCGACGTGATGGAGATGGATGCCGCGAGCCGCACCGGCGTTGACGATATCCGCGAGCTGATCGACGGCGTTCTCTACCGGCCCGTTTCGGCGCGCTACAAGATCTACATCATCGACGAAGTCCACATGCTGTCGCGCAACGCGTTCAATGCGCTTCTCAAGACGCTCGAAGAACCGCCGGAGCATGTGAAGTTCATTTTCGCGACCACGGAAATCCGCCGGGTGCCGGTGACCGTGCTGTCGCGCTGCCAGCGGTTCGACCTGCGCCGGGTGAAGTACGACGTGCTGGTCGATCATTTCGCCGGAATCGCCGAGACCGAGGGGGCGGCCATTTCGCGCGGGGCCATCGGGCTGATTGCGCGGGCCGCCGACGGGTCGGTGCGCGACGGCCTGTCGCTGCTCGACCAGGCGATTGCCCATAGCGGGCCGGAGACCGAAATCAACGAAGACATCGTCCGCGACATGCTGGGCGTTGCCGAACGGGTGCAGGTCTTCGACCTGTTCGAACAGCTGATGAAGGGGGAGATCGCCGACGCGCTGACCCGCTTCGATTCGATGTATCACGCAGGCGCCGACCCGGTGACCATCCTGCAGGACCTTGCCGAACTGACGCACTGGCTGACGCGGCTGAAGGCGGCGCCGGAAACGGCGGAGGCGACACCGACCTCGGATCTCGACCTGACCCGCGGACGCGACGTGTCGGCCCGCCTCGCGATGTCGTCCCTCGCCCGCACGTGGCAGATGCTGCTCAAGGGGCTGTCGGAAGTCCGCTCCGCGCCCTCCGCCGCACAGGCGGCCGAAATGGTGCTGGTGCGCATCGCCTATGCGGCGGAACTGCCGTCCCCGGCGGAAGCCATCGCGGTGCTCGACAAGGCGGCCCCGGCGCAGCCGGCGGCCCCCACTGCCAACCCGTCTGCCAATCCGGCGGCCAGTCCCGCTGCTGCGCCGTCCGCCCCGCCGCCTGCCAGATCATCCGGCGACGCGGTTGCAGACGCCATGCCCGCATCGCCCGCGGAGTTGGCCGACGGCCCGACGGCATCGTTGCCCGCGGCGCCCATGCAGCCACCGTCACAGCCACAGTCACGATCCCCGGACCCGGCAGCACCGCATGCCCGGCGGGATAGCGGATCCGCCGCGCTGGCCCTCCAGCCCCTCCCGGTCACGGATGACGGATCCGACGGCAGCGGTGATGGGGCCCATATCCCGCGCACCTTCGAAGACATGATCGCGATGTTCTCCGCCAATGGCGAGCCGCTGTTGCATGCCTATCTGGTCAATAACGTTCATCTGGTGAAATACGAGATCGGCAAGATTTCGCTGCGTGTGTCCGAGGACGGCCCGCGCGATCTCGCGAAGGACCTCAGCCGGTGCCTGAACGAGTGGACCGGGCGGGCCTGGTTTATCGAAGCCAGCCAGCAGGAGGGCGCGCCGACACTGCAGCAGCAGCGCGACGCGGCGGCGGCGGCCCGTTACGCCGCGGCGGTCGCCCATCCGATGGTCAGGATGGCGCTCGACGCGTTTCCCGGATCGAAGGTCGCCGAGGTCCGCAGCGTCGCCGACCGCGAGGCGGCGGAGGACGCCGGTGCGCTGCCCGCCGATCCTGCCATGCCCGGCATGCCCGACGATCTCGGCTTCGATCCCGAATATTTCGATCCGGACGATTTCGATCCCGACCGGTTCGATCCTGACAATACCGACGAGGACTACATATGAAAAATTTCGGCAACCTGATGAAACAGGCACAGGAAATGCAGACGAAAATGCAGGAAATGCAGGAGCGTCTTGCGGAGGTCGATGTGACCGGCGCTGCGGGCGGCGGCATGGTGACCGTTACCATGAATGCCAAAAGCGAGATGAAAGCCGTGAAGATCGATCCGGCGCTGTTCAGGGCGGAGGATTCCGAAGTCGTCGAAGACCTGATCGTGGCCGCCTGCAACGATGCAAAGGCAAAGGCCGAGGCGACGATGCAGGAAGAAATGGCGAAAATTACCGGCGGGCTGAACCTGCCGCCGGGCATGAAGTTGCCGTTCTAGGCATCGATCTGCTGGCGCAGCGACAGGAACCCGGGATCGAACATGTCTTCCCCTGAAATAGAGCGGCTGGTCCAGCTGCTGGCGAAGCTGCCGGGGCTCGGACCGCGTTCCGCGCGCCGTGCCGCGCTGCATCTGATCAAGCGCAAGGATATCCTGCTCGAGCCGCTCGCCGCCGCCATGACGCAGGCCGCGCAGTCGGTCCGTACCTGCGGCGTCTGCGGCAATCTCGACGCGACCGATCCCTGCGGCATCTGCGCCGACGACCGCAGGGACCGTTCCGTGATCTGCATCGTCGAGGATGTCGCCGACTTGTGGGCGCTGGAACGCACGGCGACCTTCAAGGGGGCGTATCATGTCGTTGGCGGCACGCTGTCTGCGCTCGACGGGCGCGGGCCGGAAGACCTCAACATCTCGCCGCTTCTTGCCCGGGTGACGGCGGGCGGAATTTCGGAAGTGATCCTTGCGACATCGGCGACGGTGGAGGGGCAGACCACCGCCCATTACATTTCCGACCGTCTTGAAGATATCGGCGCCGAGCGCGGCGATGGCCCGAACATTACCCGTCTCGCCCACGGCGTGCCGGTGGGCGGCGAGCTCGACTATCTCGATGACGGCACGCTGTCCGCGGCGCTGAAGGCCCGGCGACCCGTCTGACCGGGGCGGATGACCGGTGCCGCTGACGGTCGCGGAGGGTCAGAAAGATCTTTATTTTCAGATATTTGTATCAAATTTGCACTTGAATTAAGCGCTCCTTAGGAACTGGGGTCGATACTCGACGGTCGGCGGAGCTAAATTCCAGGCAGATGACTCAGGTTCAGACAATCGATCCGGTGACAGAAACCCGGTGGGCGGACAGGCTACAGGGGACCAATATCAACCCTGTTACCCTTCTGGCGACCGATTATCTGAATCATTTCAACGAGGTCATCATGCTGGTCGAAATGGTGCCGGACATGCCCGACATGATCGAGGAAGTGCTCGCCTGGGAGCCAAAGAGCTATGAGGCGCATTTCGCCGAGAGCGGGTTCAGGGACAAGGACCTCGCAATTGAAGCTTTTGACGCCGCGCCCGACGATCTGAGGGCGCAGTTCGATGCGCTCGTCGCCTGCCTCGACGGCAACATTTTCAAGACCCAGGAAATGCTCAAGACCGTTGACGTCGAAGCGCCGGCTCCCAGCCTCGCCGAGGATGTCCGGGTGGCTGTTGAAAAATTCCACCGGCTGGTCGAAATGATCAGCAGCGTCATCAACGGCGGCACCGTCAAAGACACGGCCGAAGACACCGAAATCTCCAGCGCCCAGGCCGATATCGACGCCATGTTCTAGGGGGGCCGCGGCGCGCCTAACAGACGAAACCCTGTCCAGAGAGATCGCCACCCCGGCCTTGTGCCGGGGTTCATTTACCTGCTGAACCGAATTCCGGATCCCGGCACAAGGCCGGGATGACAATCGAATGCGTTGCGTTAAGCAGACGAATGAGGCGGTCGCGTCGCAGCGGCGAGACGATTTGTGGTTCGCGGCCGCCGTCCACCCCTTATGCGTCTTCCAGGGTCATCTCCGCATTCCGGCGCATGGCCCGGATCATCGATGCGCCGAGCAGGAAGTTCCGGGCTTTCGCCGGGTCGGCCGCCGTCTCGTGCAGGTTCGCCATATTCGCTGCCCGCGCTTCCGGGTCCTTCGCTTCGAGGCGTTTCTTGTTGGCGATGGTCTGTTCCTGGACGAACTCGACCGCGTAGGTCCGCCGCTGTTTGTCGTACAGGTCCATCAGGCGTTCGTCCGCGCCGTCGACGATCACGGCGGCCAGTTTGTCCGTCAGGTTGACCGCATCCTGGATGCCGCCGTTCAGCCCCATGCCGCCGATGGAATTGTTCACATGTGCGGAATCGCCGGCCAGCAGCACCCGGCCGAGGCGGAACGTCGCCGCGACGCGCTGGTGCACGTTGTACAGGTTGCGGTGAACGATGTCGTAATCGCTGTCGCGCTTGAAGAATTTCTGCATCTTTTCCTGGACGAATTCGTCGGACAGCAGGTCCGCTTCGTCCGCGTTCGGGTCGGCGGGGAAAACGAGGCGCCACAGGCCGGGCGGTCCGTCGGCCGCGACCTTGAAGCAGTTGCACCATTCTTCCGGGTCGGCGATGTAATTGCGGAACGACATGCCGCGCTCCGCCTGGAAATCGAACGGGGTCGACAGCACCAGGAAGCGTTCCGGCCAGGTGAAACCTTCGAAATCGATCCCGGCGGATTTCCGGACCACGCTGCGCCCGCCATCCGCGCCGATCAGCCAGTCGCCTTCGAATGTCTTTTCGCCGTCCGGCGTGGTCGCGGTGACGGTCACGCCCTCGGGGGTGTGATCGATGGCGGTGACGTTATGGTCGAACAGGACGGTCGCGGTCGCCTCGCCCTGCAGTTTCGCAAGGAAGATTTTCGCCAGCTTGAACTGTTCGCACTGGACGACGAAGGGGAATTTCGTGTCTTCCGACAGGGCGGCATGGTCGAACGTCGCGACCTTCTCGCCGGTCGGCCGGTCCCAGAATTCGAACTCCTCGGCGACGAGGCCCTGTTCGATGACCTGGTCGATCACGCCGAGCCCGTCCAGCAGCTCCAGCGTCGCCGGGTGCGTCGTCGCGGCGCGCGGATCGTCCTGCAATTCGCTGTTCTGGTCCAGAACGGTAACAGTGACGCCGCGCCGGGCCAGCGCATAGGCGCAGATAAGGCCGACCGGTCCGCCGCCTGAAATAACCACCTGACTTCTGCTCATAACACGGGACTCCGATTCTCGCTGGAAGGGCTGAATGAGCGCGGAGTGTATGGATATTAAATAGGTAAGTCAACTAAGGTAGTTGACTGTGTTTTCGTTGCGTGTTCCACTGAATGCATCGGAAGAAATGTACAGAATTCAGCCCGCAGCATGCCCCGAAACACGGCCAGAAACACGGCCAGAAACACGACCGTCAAATCAGCGTCCACGCCCCGCGAAAAGAGGCCGCCCGGCGCGGACCGCCACGATTATTTCGCCGAGGTGGCGGAGGCGCGCTACGTGCTGCGCCGGGTCTTCCGCATCGCCGAGGAACAGGCGCGGGACGCCGGGCTCGACCCGCTGGCCCATCAGGCGCTGATCCAGATATACGGCAGTCCCGACCGCAGGCTCCGCGTGGCGCAACTCGCCGACCGCCTGGATATCACGCCGGCCTTCGCCTCCAGCCTGCTCAAATCCCTCGATGCCGACGGCATGATCGACCGCCGCCGCGACGCGGACGACCACCGGGTCACCTGGGTGTCGGTCACGGAGGCCGCGATCGAGAAACTGGTCGCCATCGATGCGGCCGTCGGTTTCCATGTCGATTACTTTGCCGCCCAGATCCCGGCAAAGGACCGCAAGCGGGCGCTGGCGACCCTGAAGTTCTATGTGGGGCTGGGGTAAAAGGCGCCGGATCAGCTCCTGCCGATGATCCTGAATACTTCCTGTCATCCCGGCCTTGTGCCGGGATCCAGTTCTTGGTTGTTTCGGTAAATTTGGCCCGGGCAGCTGGACCCCGGCACAAGGCCGGGGTGACATCAGAGAATCATTGCCGGTAACCGGGCAATGCCTTTCGCGTTCAGATACCTACCCTCACCCGTGGTGATGATGATCGCCTGCGTTCTCGTAATGCAGCCGGAGCAGATCGATGCCGTAATCGTTGCCGTTGGGCGTGCGCACGATGGTGTGCACGTGGAATTTCGCGGGTTGGTCGTTGTTCAGGAACACGCCGGTGTGATGGTCGAACTCGATGAACGTCACCGGGCTCTGGATGCGGTAATAGAACGCATCCTCCTCGGCCATGCCGCCGATCCAGCAGAAATGGGTATCCGACAGTTGGCGTTCGACATCTGCCACGCGCGCGGCGCGCGGGCCGTCGGGCAGGGTGACCAGATAGGTATCGACCAGGTCCAGCAGGTCGCGCTGCTGCGCCTTCGTCATGGTATCGGCGCGCAGCCCCTCATAGGGCACGATCCGGTTGTCCTGATGGGCGCCGCCGAGATGCAGGTTGTCGGCAAAGTGGCGGCGGCCTTCCGGCAGGTCGCCGCCCATCATCGACCGGGCGACGATGGCGGCGTTTTTCTGGCCGTCGTCGAGGCCGCGCATCAGGGACAGCCCGCGGCGTTCCTCGTCCTCGAACAGGCGGATGCCGTCGTAACGGCCCTGGTCGCCGTAGGACGGCTCCGCGCCCATGAAGGCCGGGGTCAGCACCATCTGCTCGCCGATCATCAGGCAGTTCAGGCAGAGATGATGGCCGAACAGCTGCCAGCCCCAGGGCGTGTCGGCGGACGGCGCGCCGAACAGGCAGAAGATATAGCTCCACTCGCCGAGGACCAGCGGCGCCCCGATCAGCTCGCCGAGGAACCCGTTGAGGCGCATCACGTCGCGCGACATCTCATAGCCCCGCGCGCTCAGGCTGGCGCGTACAACGTCCATGACGGTTTCGCGCAACGCCATCGGTTGTTCGTCCAGCCGCAGCCCGTGGGTCTCGACATACAGCTCGGTGTTCTGCCAGTTGCGCCACTGGTCACTGTCGACTGGGAAATGCATCGCGGCTTTCTGGTCCGGCGAGAGGGCGGCCATCAGCACCGCCACGGCATCGATGACGGCGGCGGTCGGCGCGCCCTCGGGCTTCAGCGAGAACAGGCCGGGTGTGACCGTGCCGTTAGTGGTCAGCCCGCGAAACGGTTTCTCGAACAGGGCCCGCCAGGCCGCGAACAACCCTTGAGGCCGCTCGCCCTGCATCCGGGATTCGGTATGGGCGCGCGCAGTGACATGGGGATCGCGTCTCTGCGGCGGCAGGTAGGGACGGTAATCGGGCAGGGGCATGATGCGCGGGCTCCGGTGCGGGGAGACGGCTATCTTACGGCGGTTGAGGCGGGGGTGGGAGCGTTAAAGGGCGGGCATGACAGGCGGGCGGGGTCCGTCGGGGTTCCTGCCCGTCATCCCCGGCCTGTCCCGGGATCCAGAGCGCCGACACGGCGCGGACAGGCTGGACCCCGGCACGGGGCCGGGGTGACAGCACTGTTGTCTAGGCGTGGAAGATCGATGCGGACCAACCCGGCGCTTAGGCCGCCTTGCGTGCCTTCGCCCTATACGTCAGGCCCTGTTTCCAGTCGGAATCCTTCGGGATCATGCCTTCGTAGGAGGCAAGCTCGGTCAGGCTGACGGAGCGGCCGGCGGCGCGGGTGGCGATGGCGGGTTTGCCGGCCAGGTAGTCGCGGGCGGCTTCGATCATCACCCGGCGGAACTGGGCGACCGCGCCGTCGCTGACGCCGAGATAATCCTTGGTACGGTCGGCGACCGGCCCCATGGATTCCCACATCGCCATGTCCTGGGACGGGATGCCGTAAATGCCGGTGAAGTCGCCGTTCTTCATGGCCTCGCGGTCCTGCAGGAAGTCATTGTCCAGCGTGCGGATCTTGCGGAAGTTCTCATCAATATCGACGCTGATTTCCGCGCCGCAGAACTTGCGCCATTCATCCGCGGAAATGCCCTTCGTTTCGTGGAAGGCGATCCAGTAGAACATCGTGTTGCCGTCATCGATCGGCACCAGCATCTGCGCCAGCCGGTACTGGTCGTTCGGCGGAATGATGACCGTGAACGGCGCGACAAACAGCGTGCAGCGGACGTAATCGTTGATCTCGGGATCGATGATCGGTGTGCGGACGGCCGCGTAATGGAATCCGAAATCGGTTTTCTCGAGGCGGATACGCGGCGCCTTGTCGCGCGAGGGGCGCGGCCAGGCGGTGGCGGTCGCCTTGGCGCTGTCGACCTCCGCCGGCGGCATGTTCGTCGAATGCAGGCTGGAGGAATGCGCCGAATCGATCGATCCCTCGAGCACCTGCGCCCAGTTGCAGGACGTGTGGATTTTCACGATGGCGATTTTCTCGTCGGGGCAGTGCGCCCAGGAGGGCGGCTCGAACTCGGCGACGTTGTCGGCATCGCCCATCCATACCCAGATGAACCCGCCGGATTCCTGTGTCGGGAAGGACTTGATCTTCGCTTCTTCCTTCAGGCCTTCGCCGCCATTAGGCTCGGACGGCATGTCGAGCACGTTGCCGTTCACGTCGAATTTCCAGCCGTGGTACAGGCAGCGCAGGCCGCATTCCTCGTTGCGCCCGAAGGCGAGCGAGGCGCCGCGGTGGCGGCAGAATTCGTCGATCGCGCCGATACGGCCCTCGGTGTCGCGGAACACCACCATGTCCTCGCCCAGCAGGCGGACGCGCACGGGCTTGCCGTCACGCTCCGCCACTTCTTCCGACATGCAGGCCGGAATCCAGTGATTGCGCATGATGCCGCCCATCGCGGTATCGCCTTCGACGAGGCATAAAAGGTCGTTTTCTTCGCGTGTGATCATTGTGTTTCCTCCTGCCGGGGCCGGTTCGCCCGTTTCCTGCGTCCCTCTCGGGGTTCTTAGGAACCAAAGAATATTCTTTGGAAACTAAGAAGTTTGCACGAATTTGTCAACAAGATTAGACTGCTATCTCGCAGTCTCCAAGATGGCAAAATGACAGACAAACCGGCGTCAACGCCCGCAATCGCCCCCACCGGCAGAGAAAGCGGCAGAAAACTGAAGCTCGGCATTGCCGGTCTCGGCCGCGGATTCACCGTGATGCTGCCCACCCTCGCCCTGCACCCCCGGCTCGACGTCGTCGCGGCGGTCGATACCCGGCCCGCGGCGGGGAAGCGTTTCGAAGCCGATTTCGGCGGCACATTCCATGACAGTGTCGAGGCGATGTGCGCCGAGGCGGATATCGATGCGGTCTATGTCGCGACGCCGCACCAGTTCCATGCGGAACACACCGAAATCGCCGCGCGCGCCGGCAAGAACATCCTGGTCGAAAAGCCGATGGCGCTGACCATCGGGGACTGCACGCGCATGATCGATGCCGCGAAGGCGGCAGGGGTGCATCTGCTTGTCGGCCACAGCCACAGCTATGACGCGCCGATCCTCGAAGCGCGCCGCCTGATCGAGACCGGAAATTACGGCCCGCCGCGGCTGATCAACGCGATGAACTACACCGATTTCATCTACCGCCCGCGCCGGCCCGAAGAGCTCGATACCGCGCAGGGCGGCGGCGTGATGTTCAGCCAGGCCGCGCACCAGATCGATATCGCCCGCCTGCTGGGCGGTGGCATGGTCGAGACGGTCTATTCGACCACCGGGAATTACGATCCCGCCCGCCCGACCGAAGGGGTCTATAGCGCGCTGCTCAAATTCGCCGACGGGGCGGTCGCGACCCTGACCTATTCGGGATACGGCCATTTCGACTCCGATGAATTCACCGGCTGGCGCGGCGAATCCGGCGCGATGAAGGACCCGGCGAATTACGGCGCCGCCCGGCGCGCACTTGCCGAGATCGGCGATGCGGCGGCCGAGGCCGCGCTCAAGGCCGACCGCGCCTATGGCGGCCCCGCCGGGGCCAGCGCGCCCAAATCGGCGCCGCCCGGCAAAAGCCACGAACATTTCGGCTTGTTCATCGTCAGCTGCCCGCGCGGCGATATCCGTCCCGGCCCCGACGCCGTGACCGTCTATGCCGATGACGGGATAGAGAGCTTTCCGCTGGCCCCGCCCGCGGTGCCGCGCAGCGAGGTGATCGACGAGCTGTGCGCCGCCGTGTTCGGGGACGTGCCGCCGCTGCATTCGGGCGAATGGGGCCGGGCCACGCTGGAGGTCTGCCGCGCGGTGCTGCAATCGGCGAATGAAGGCCGCGAAGTGCGTCTCCACCATCAGGTGCCGGTGCCGCCCATGTCGCAAAGCGCAAGCGAGAGCAGATAATGGCCGACCTGCCCGCCGGCGATTCCCGGCTGATCCTGCAGCATTGGCGCGATGCGGTGCCGAATGACCGGCTCGCCCATCTGATCCGCGATGCGGGGCGCAGCCTCGGCCAGGGTCTGGCGCCGCTGCTCGCGGCCCATGATATTCCGTTCGGCCACTGGTCGTTCCTGCGGGTGCTGTGGGACCGCGACGGCCTGACCCAGAAGGAACTGAGCGATGCCGCAGGCGTCACCGAGCCCACGACCTTCGCGGCGGTCAAGGCGCTGATGGCAAAGGGCTATGTCACGCGCCGTCACAAGCCGGGCAACAAACGGAAATTCTATGTGTACCTGACGCCCGAAGGCGCGGCCCTGCGCGATGTGCTGGTGCCGCTCGCCGAAGAGGTGAACCGCATCGCCGTGCAGGGTATCCCGCCCGAGAACATCCGCATCCTGCGGGAAACGCTGCTGGCGATGATCGAGAATCTCGCGGGCGACGCGTCCTAGGTGCTGCGGTTCAGCCGCCGGCCTGACTCAAAAGTGAGGTTTATTCATCCTTCAGCGCGTCGAGCTGTTTCTTCAGCTGGACGTACTGGATGCCGTTCGGGTCGACGAATTCGAGCAGCCGTGTCCACCGGGTGCGCGCGGTTTTCGTATCGCCTGCCGACAGGGCGAGCGCGCCCGACAGCCAGAGCGCCCGCGGCTCGTCCGGATCGCGGGCGAGGATGCGGTTGACGACGGGTTCCAGCTCGGCCCGCGGCGGCGGGGCCGGTTCGGCGGCGCTGACGATCGCATCGGCGTAGGAGACCAGGATTTCGACATCGTCGGGACGCAGCGCGGCGGCCTTCGCATAGGCGTCCTTCGCCGCGGCGCGATCGCCGAGCACGCCGCGGGCGCGGCCGAGGCGCAGCCAGCCGGCCACGTCGTCCGGATTGTCTTTCAGTTTTTCGGCAAGGCCGTCGACCATGTTGCGGATCATCGCCTGGCGGTCTTCGGCGGACATGTTCTGTGCCGCTTCCATCTGTTCGCGGGTCGGGCTTGGTGCTACGGCAAGGGGCGGCGGGCGTTCGCGCAGGGCGGCGAGGGCATTGCTGTCCATGCCGATCTCGGCGGCAAGCCGCGCGATCCGGGGCCGCAGGAACTGGAGCCAGGGCGCATCGGGCGGCGACGCGGCCTCGAGCGCAATCCAGCGTTCGAGGGCGGACCGCAACCGCCCGCCCTGTTGATCGGCGACACCCTGATAATACTGCGCGCGCGGCTCTGCCGGGTTGCGGCGCAGGGCTTCGGTAAAGGCCGCCTGCGCGTCCGGCGTCACCTGTCCGTCCGCGGCCAGGGTCAGCGCTTCGCCCGCGCGGGAGGCGAATTCGGCATTGCCGGGCGCAAGGCGCATGGCCTGCGAATAGGCGACGGCGGCCTGGCGGTGACGCTTCATCTGCGTCAGCACGCTGCCGAGCGAGGCCCAGCTATCCAGGTCGGCAGGATTTTGCTCCAGCGCGGCGGCGAGGCGGGATACGGCAAGCCGTTGCTCTGCGTCGCCGCTGGGCGCCTGTTGGCCGGCGCCGTTCGCGGCCCGAACCTCGGCGGCGGGTTTGCCCGGCAGGTCGGGGCTGCCATAGGTGACATAGACAAAGGCGGCCAGCGCCGGCACGCAGAGACCGGTGACGATCGCGGTGATACGCCGCGGTGTGCCCGCGGGGGCTTCGGACTTCGCCGTGTCCGCGCCCTCGCTGGCCGCCAGCATGCGGCGGCTGATTTCCGTCCGTGCGGCCTCGGCCTCGTCCGCACCGATCACGCCGCGCGCGACATCGCGGTCCACTTCTTCCAGCTGGTCGCGGTAAATCTCTATCTCGTAGGTGGCGCGCGTGGCCGCGGCCCGGTTGCTGCGGATCAGCGGGAGGACGACCAGCGCGATGGCGGCCAGCGTCATGACGGTCAGCGCGATCCCGAGAATCATCGGTCGGATTTTTCCGCCAGAAGGGCATCGACCTGGTCGCGCTCGGCAGCGCTGAGAGGGGCGACAGGGGCGGCGACCGCCTCGCGGCGGCGTCGGTGCCACAGGGTGACGCCGATGATCCCGAGCAGGAAAATGACGCCGGGGCCGATCCACAGGATCAGTGTCGAATTCTTGAACGGCGGGCGCAGCAGCACGAAGTCGCCATAGCGCTCGACGATAAACTCGACCGCCTCGGCGTCGGTATCGCCGGCCTTAAGCCGGTCGCGCACAAGGATGCGCAGATCGCGCGCCAGCGTCGCGTCCGAATCGTCGATCGACTGGTTCTGGCAGACCAGGCAGCGCAGTTCCTTGCTGATTTCGCGGGCGCGGGCCTCCAGCGCCGGGTCTTTCAGGATCTCATCCGGCTGCAATGCCAGCGCCGGGGCCGGCGCATAGAGCGAGAGCCCGGGCGCGATGAGCGGCGCTGCCAACAGGGCGAGGGTGAACAGGACCAGTCTCATGACCCGCCCGCCTCCGCAGTCCCTGTCCTGGCGTCGCCCGCGACCGATTGGGCGGCCTGCTTCATCAGGGGCAGGATCAGCGAGTCGAGCTGGTGGGGATAGATCTGGCCGACATGGCGGTAGCGGATATGCCCCGACGCATCGACGATGAAGGTCTCCGGATAGCCGTACACGCCCCAGTCGATAGCGGTACGGCCCGTATTGTCCACGCCGATCTGTTTGAACGGATTCCCGAGCTGGCTGAGGAAGCGTATCGCGTCCTCCGGCTTGTCCTTGTAGTTGATGCCGTAAATCGGGATCCCCTGTTCCGCAAGGGTCATGAGGACGGGGTGCTCGATGCGGCAGGGCGGGCACCATGACGCCCAGACATTGACCAGAGAGACCTTGCCCTTGAGATCCGCGGTTTTGAAACCGGGCACCTTGAGCGTTTCCGGCATATTCCCGATCGGCTGCAGGTCGAATTGCGGCGCCGGCTTGTCGATCATCGCCGACGGAATCTGCGAGATATCCTTGCCGCCCGGGCCGACCTGCCAGAGATACACGCCGAACACGGCCGCAAGGGCGGCAAAAATGGCGACCGGTATGATGGTGATCGGGCGAAGCATCAGACGGGGCTTTCCTGGACGGTCACGCGGGTTCTGCGACCGGCGTCTTGCTCGCCGCGCGCTTCGGCGCGCCGACCCGAAGGCGGCGGTCGCTCAGCGATACTATGCCCCCGATGGCCATGAAAATCGCGCCCGCCCAGATCCAGGGCACCAGCGGGTTGTGATATATCCGCGTCGCCCAGCCGCCCTTGCCGTCGGAATCGCCGAGAACCACGTACAGGTCGGCAAGCGGCGTGGTGTGAATGGCGGCTTCGTTGGTGTTGGACTTTTCCGCCGGGTAGTCGCGTTTTTCCGGATACAGCGTGGTAATCTTCCGGCCGTCGGCGGTGACGTCGAACGTTCCGCGCAGCGCGACATAGTTCGGTCCCGGTACATTGCCGGCCCCCTTGAAGGTGACCTCGTAACCGCCGAGCGCGACCGTGTCGCCCGGGCGCACGATCTGGATGCGTTCGGTCTGCCAGGACGAAGATGCCGTAATGCCGGCGACCATGATGCCGAGCGCGCTATGGGCGATGGCGGTCCCCCAGGCGGATCGCGGCAGGTTGGCCGCGCGGCGCAGCGTATCCGGTAGGGGCATCCGGAACAGGCCGGTACGTTCGGCGATATCGACGGCGGCCCCCGCCACCAGCCAGGCGGCGACGCCCATGGCCAGCGCCGCGACGATATCGGTATTGCCGTCGATCATCACGGTGGCCAGCGCCACCAGCAGGGCAAGGCCGACGGCGACTTTCAGCCGCCCGACAACGCCGGGCAGGTCGCCCCGCTTCCACGCCATCATCGCGCCGATGGGGCAGGCGATCAGCAGCGGCACCATCAGCGGCACGAAGGTCGCATTGAAGAAGGGTGCGCCGACCGACACCTTGCCGCCGCCCACCGCATCGAGCGCCAGCGGATAAAGCGTGCCGAGAAAGACCACGGCGGTGGCGGTGGCGAGCAGCAGGTTGTTGAGCACCAGGGCGCCTTCGCGGCTCACCGGGGCGAACAGCCCGCCGCCCTTGAGCATGGGCGCGCGGATCGCATACAGGACGAGCGCGCCGCCAATGACGATGATGAACAGGCCGAGAATGAACACGCCGCGTTCCGGGTCGGTCGCGAAGGTGTGGACCGACGTCAGCAGGCCGGAGCGCACCAGGAAGGTGCCGAGAAGCGACATGCCGAAGGCGATGATCGCGAGCAGGATGGTCCAGCTTTTGAGGGTGTCGCGGCGTTCAACCACCAGGGCCGAATGGAGCAGCGCGGTGCCCACCAGCCAGGGCAGGAATGAGGCGTTTTCCACCGGGTCCCAGAACCACCAGCCGCCCCAGCCCAGCTCGTAATAGGCCCACCAGCTGCCCAGCGCGATGCCGATGGTCAGGGTGGTCCAGGCGACCAGCGTCCAGGGCCGCACCCAGCGTGCCCAGGCGGGGTCGACCCGGCCTTCGATCAGCGCGGCGACGGCGAATGAAAACGCCATCGAAAACCCGACATAGCCGAGATACAGGAACGGCGGATGGAAGGCGAGGCCGGGGTCCTGCAACAGGGGGTTCAGGCCCGCACCCTCGAACGGGGCGGGGTCGAGGCGCAGAAACGGGTTGGATGTAAAAAGCAGGAAGGCGAGAAAGCCGACGCCGATCAGCCCCTGGATGCCGAGCACGCGGGCCCGCAAACCTGCCGGCAGGTTGCGGCCGAACCGGGCGACCATGAAGCCGAACAGCGCGAGGATCAGAATCCACAGCAGCATCGAGCCTTCGTGATTTCCCCAGACGCCGGACACCTTGTAGAGCATCGGTTTGAGCGTGTGGGATGTCTGGGCGACGAGCGCCACCGAAAAATCGGACACCACATAGGCGTAGGTCAGCGCGCAGAACGCGATCAGGACGAACACAAACTGGCCGTATGCGGCGGGCGCCGCGACGCCCATCAGCGCGGTATCGTTCCGCTGCGCGCCGACGAGCGGCAGGATGCCCTGGGCGATCGAAAGCATGAAGGCGAGGACGACGGCGTAATGACCGATTTCAGCAATCACTGGCTGCTCCCTTTCTGGCCACCGTAGGGCTGTCCACCATAGGGTTTACCGCCGTCCGGCGTTCCTGTGACCGCGCCGCCTTTCCACTGGCCGGACTTTTTGAGCGCCTCGGCCACTTCTTTCGGCATGTAGTTCTCGTCATGCTTTGCCAGCACCTCGTCCGCGCGGAAGCTGCCATCCGGCAAGAGCCGTCCTTCGACTACCACACCCTGACCTTCGCGGAACAGATCGGGGATGATGCCCTTGTAGGCGACGCGGATTTCATGGGTAAGATCGGTGACAACGAAGGCATTGGTCAGCCCGTCGGCTTCCTTGTTCCAGCTTTTCTCCTTCACGATGCCGCCGACCCGCAGCCGCCGGTCGGCCTGAAGGTCCTTCTTGGTGGCGATATCGGTCGGCGTGTGGAAGAAGACGATACTGTCCTCGAACGCGGTCAGCACCAGGGCTGCCGCCGTCGCCAGCATCAGGCCGCCCAGCAATACGACGGTAAGACGGCGGCGTTTGCGCGTCACGGGTTTTCCCCTGTGGCTGTCGCGGTGTCGGGCCTGGTGCCAGGCGCGGCGGGTTTACCCGCTCCGGCGCGCCGCCGCCGCCGGGGCGCTTCGGCTTCCATCCGGGCAAGCTCGCGCTCCCGCGCGCGCATGGACCTGACGCTGGCAACCACCAGGACCGACAGCAACGCGATCGCAATGCCCCAGGCGCTCCAGATGAAGCCGCCATGACTGCCCATGCTGAAATACTCAGCCACGGCATGTCTCCCGGAACGAATGGCCATGCGCCCATATTCCCGCGAAGGCGGGACTCTTAGTGGGACGGTTTTCCATACACAACGGCCCCCGCTTTCGCGGGGATGACGGGTTTGGGGAGACAGCTGGATTCATCATCATCCTGTAAACAAATATAGGGCCGATTTCAGCCCTGCATACTGCGTGCGACACTCTGCGCATCGCGGCTCAGGCGACATTCTGTGCCGTTTCGGCGTGAATCCGCGCGGCGCGCAGCCCGTTGATCCGGCGATCCGCCAGTTCGGCGCGCGCCCGGACAATGACCAGAACGACGAACAGCATCGTAAAGCCGGCGGCCATCAGCAAAAGCGGGATCAGCATCGACGAATGCACTGCGGGCATATCGATCCTGGAGATGCTTGCCGGCTGGTGCAGGGTATTCCACCAGTCGACGGAAAACTTGATGATCGGCAGGTTGACCGCCCCGACCAGGGCGAGGATCGCGGAGGCCTTTTCGCCTCTGGCGGCATCGTCGAACGCGTTGGCCAGCGCGATAAAGCCGAGATAGAGGAAAAACAGCACCAGCACCGAGGTCAGGCGGGCATCCCATACCCACCATGTGCCCCACATCGGTTTGCCCCAGAGCGATCCCGTGGTCAGGCAGATCAGGGTGAAGCAGGCGCCGACAGGTGCGGCGGCCAGGGCACAGACATGGGCCACCGGGTGTTTCCAGATAAGCCCCACGGCGCTCGCCACGGCAATAAAGGCGTAGGCGAACATCGCCATCCACGCCGACGGCACATGGACATACATGATGCGCACCGTCTCGCCCTGCTGATAGTCGGCGGGTGAAGGTCCGAAGGCGTAATAAAGCCCCGTGCCGATCAGGACCACGGTCAGCCCCGTCGCCCAGGGCAGGACCGCGTTGGCCAGCCGCAGGAACCGGGTCGGATTGGCAAATCTGTGAAGCATCGTTTCCGGTTTCCCTCCCTTGGTCCGGATGCGGCTCTCTCTATATAAGGCTGCCGTCTCTCCGGACAACACAGGATTACCCGCTTAAGGGCCGCGATTGAAGCTCTTTTCCCTTTATGGACAGAGGCGTTGCTATCATCGGAATGGGGCGGCGGGCAGCGCCGCTTCTGCCCTGTCCCATATATAATGAATGACCGAACCGGGACCGCCTGCCGGCGCCGGCGCGGCGGTGAGGGTCAGGCGGCCATGGGAGAGGGCAATGGTATGTTCCTCGGTTGTCCCGATGTCGTTGATGTCTGCGCTCACCGAAATCAGGTGCCGCACCCGGTCGCCGACCACTTCGAAACGGCCGCAACAGGATATACAGGCAATGGAGCCGTCCGGTTTCGGATAGTTCAGCGCTTTGCACATATGGCCCTCGGGCGCGTAGATCAGGTAACCCGATGCACTGTGTCCCCATGGCCGCTGAACCCTGCCGTCCGCATAGACCATGGAGCAATCGGCGAGATGCCATGCCCCCGAGAGATCGATCCCCCGGACCGGCGCCAGGCCGCTGATGATCGCGTCGCTTCCGTCCATGCGGTTTCCAGACTGAACCGGTCAGGGGCATGATCGCCCCTCACCTTTACTGACACTGAAATTCAACGCCTACGCTTTTGCCGGCTTCTGATGCGCCCGCTACTCCGCCGCGAGGCGGAGCGCCACCGCGCAGCCCCAGGGACAGACGGCAAGACAGCCGATCAGCAGTCCCCCCAGCACCAGCAATTGCTGGGACGCCGCGAACCCGCCGATGGCGGCATCCACTGCGCCGGCGCCGAAGATCAGGACCGGTATCACCAGCGGCAGAACCAGCAGGGACAGCAATACGCCGCTCCGCCGGGAGCCAAGGGAAAGCGCGGCCCCCAACGCGCCGACAAGACTGATAATCCCCGTTCCCAGAGCCATCGCCGCTATCAGGACGCCATACC
>JAYOMI010000014.1:46368-52528 GCA_038120765.1 Rhodospirillaceae bacterium | reverse complement strand
CCCCGGGCCGGCCTGCTACGGGCAGGGCGGCACCGAACCGACTGTCACGGATGCAAATGTCCTGCTGGGCCGGCTGTCGCCGGACAGGTTCCTCGGCGGTGAAATGCCCCTCGATGTCGCGGCGGCGGAGGCTGCCATTCACGACAGGGTCGGAAATCCCCTTGGTCTTGGTGCGGTCGAAGCGGCGCAGGGCATCCTGCGAATTGCCGTCACTGCCATGTCTCACGCGGTCAAGGCCGTCACCACCGAACGCGGGCTCGATGCCGGAGACTTCGCGATGGTCGCCTATGGCGGCGCGGGACCCCTGCATGCCTGCAACATTGCCCGCGAGATGGGAATCCGGAAGCTCATCATTCCGCGGTCCCCCGGCCATTTCTCGGCCTTCGGAATGCTTTTTTCCGATCTCCGATATGACTACGTGAGATCCCGTTACATGCGGCTCGCGGATGCCGACTTTGCCGATATCGAATCCGTTTATATCGAGCTTGAAGCAGAAGGCCTCGCCCAGATCGAAAAGGTTGCCGTCACCCCCGAACGCATTGTCATCGCCCGCAGTGCTGACATGCGATATGTCGGCCAGGAACACGCGGTGACAGTAGACCTGTCGAGCGACCTGTTCGCGAATGAAGACCGTGCAGGGATCAAGGCACGCTTCGACGCCGTCCACGACCTGCGCTACGGGACCTGCGCACCTCAGGAACGCAGCGAGATTGTGAGCCTTCGGGTGACCGTGACCGGTATGCTCGAAAAACCCGTCCTGGAAGAAATCCCCCGGGGAGACGCGGCACCGCCCGATGCCGCCCATACCGGCAACAGGCCCGTCCGCTTCGGCGAAGACGCGATATCGACCGCGACCTGGAACCGGGCCGCGCTGACAGCAGGCAACCTTATCGAAGGCCCTGCGCTGATTGAGGAACATGCCTCGACCACGGTCTTGCATCCCGGCGACACATGCGAGGTCGATGCCTACGGCAATCTCGTAATTTCCATTGGAGGGCAGGCATCATGAATGCGTCACCCGTAAAATCAGACCCGGTCATCACGGAGATCGTCCGCAATGGTGTCATCGCCATCACGGAGGAAATGAAGTCCAACCTGATGCGCACCGCCTACAACATGATCATCTATGAAGCGCTCGACTTCACGGTCGGGCTGTTCACGCCGAAGGGCGAGACGATCTCCATCGGGCTCGGCCTGCCGATGTTTATCCGCGGCATGGCGGAAACCATCAAGGCGAAGCTCGAACATTACGGGGTCGAGAATATCAATCCGGGCGATATCCTGCTGACCAACGACGCCTACATCACCGGAAGCCACCTGAACCATCTGACGTTCACCCAGCCAATATTCCTGGACGATGAACTGATAGGATTTGCCTGCTGCATGGCGCACTGGCCGGATATCGGCGGGACGCTCGACGGCATCACAACCGATATTTATTCGGAAGGGCTTCAGCTGCCGATCGTCAAATATCGGCGGGCAGGCATCGTGAACGAGGAAATCGTCGATATTATCAGGGCGAATGTCCGGCTGCCCGACCGCGCCATGGGCGACCTCAGGGCTCAGCTTACTGCGATCGGCACAGGGGAACGTCGTTACCTCGAGCTGGTTCAGCGATATGGCAAGGACCAGGTGAACGCCTCGATCTCGGATATCATGGACCAGTCGGAACGCGCGGCCCGGGCGCGCACGCTGTCGATACCGGATGGCGTCTATGAGGCCGAGTCCTATATGGACGATGACGGCGTCAGCATCTCCGACAGAATAGCGATTAAAGTCCGCGTCATCGTCGAAGGCGACGAAATGACCGTCGACCTGAGCGACGTCGCGGCTCAGGTAAAGGGGTTTTACAATTCAGGCATCACGACGGGGCATGCCTGCTCGCAGGTGGCGTTCAAGTGCATCACGTCGCCGACCGACTATCCGATCAATGACGGCTCGTTCCGTAACCTGAAAGCCATTGTGCCGCCGGGTCGCGTGATAAGCGCGGTCAAACCGGCACCGATGCGATGGTGGATGACATTTCCGATGACCATCGTGGACACAGTCTTCAAAGCCCTCACTCCGGCGATCCCCGAACGCACGATCGCGGGACACCATGCAGACCTTGTGATCGGGCTGTTGAACGGCATAAATCCCAAAACGAATGAATTTTACATTGCGTTCATCGGACCGACCGGCGGCGGTTGGGGCGCCAAACGGACCGAGGACGGGGTCAGCGCCACTGTCTGTATCAATGACGGAGACACCCATAACAGCCCGGCCGAACAGTTGGAGACGAAATTCCCCATCCTGATCGAGAATTACAACCTGCGTCAGGATTCCGGTGGCCCGGGCGAGTTCAGAGGCGGTCTCGGCTGCGAAAACACGGTTCAGGCACGCGCGGACCTGATGCTGAACGCCCAGGTCGAACGGATGCACTGCAAACCCTGGGGACTGAACGGCGGAATGGAAGCGGCGGGAAATGCAGTTGTCCTGCGCGCAGATGGCACCTGGAATGAAGAATATCCGAACGCCAAACTCCTGACCGCCCGCATCAAGGAGGGCGACGCCTTTGCCGTCCGCTCCGGTGGTGGGGGCGGGTTCGGCAATCCGCACGCACGTCCTGCGGAAACCGTCGCAGACGACGTGAGCAAGGGATAAGGAACTGAAGAATCCGCCGAACGCTATTACGGCGTGATCTGCGATGCCGCGGGAAAGCTGGACGTTGCGGCGACCGAAAAGGCCAGAGGCGGCGCCTAGTCAAGCGGCAGGGAAATCATTCCGTCCGCGAGTTTCGGCTCGAACCAGGTCGATTTCGGCGGCATGATCCTGCCGGCGTCGGCGACCGCCATGAGGTCATGAAGGCTTGTCGGGTAAAAGGTAAAGCCGACCGTCATTTCGCCTGAATCGACACGGCGGGAGACTCCCTCCGGCCCGCGCGAGCCGCCGACAAAATCGATCCGCGTATCTGTCCGCTGATCGGCAATGCCCAGCAGAGGCTCAAGAACCATGCGCGCCAGCACCTGAACATCAAGCCGCTCCACCGGATCGTCCGTCGCGGGCGGCACCCGGGGCGTCAGCAATGCCCACTCGCCGTCGAGATACATCCCGAACGTGCCGCGCCTGGCCGGGCGCACCGGCGCATCGACGGGCGCAATCTCGAAGATTTCCGCCAGGGCGCCCCGAAAACCCGCCGGATCGCGCCCGTACAGATCTCGTACAACCCGGTTGTAGTCGAGTATTTCCACTTCATCGTCGGGGAAGCTGACTGCCAGGAAACCGTTATAGGCCTCGCTGCCATCATGGGCCGGGTTCGCGGCCGCCCGGCTCGCGGCGATTCTTGCACCCGCTGCAGATCGATGATGACCGTCAGCGATATAAAGCGCATCCATCGCATTCAGCAGATTGCCGATGCGGGCAACCTTCGACTTCTCGGAGACCGCCCAGAGTTCATGCAGCGCGCCGCCCACCCCGTCCGCAACGGCGTCCGGCGTACCGGACGAGACCGCGTCTAACAGGTCGCCCAACTCGCTGTTGGCGCGATGAACCGTGAAGACCGGCCCGGTGATCGAATTCACCGCCTCTATCTGGCGTACCCGGTCGTCTTCCTTGGCCGGCCGCGTCAGTTCGTGTTTCTTGATCCGGTTCTCGTTATAGGCCTGCACGGATGCGGATACAGCCACACCGGTCTGCGACCGGCCACCCATCGTGATCCTGTAAATATAGAAGCAGGGTTCCGTATCCCGGATCAACGCGCCCGATTCTTCAAAGGACTGCAGGTTCCTTGCGGCCGTCCGATACACCTCATCGGCATAGGGATCGGTCTCGGGCGGCAGGTCGATCTCGGCGCGGGACACATGGAAGAATGAGAACGGCTTGCCTGCGGCAAGCTCCCGCGCCTCGTCGGTATTCACCACATCATAGGGGGGCGCCGCAATGTCCGAAGCGCGCCCGGGCGCAGGCCGAAGCCCGGCGAATGGGCGGACAAGGTCTTCAGGTGCAAATTTCATCGTGGTCTGCCATAAGCGGTTGCGCGCCAGCCCTAGACGAATTGGGCCGACTCTGCGAGGAAAACCCGGCGGCCGCGAGGCTCGCTATCAGAGAGAGTCCGCCCCGGCGCGACGCTGAAAATATTCCCAGGCACGCTTGATCGAGAAATCGCTCAGGAAGATCTCGGCGCACTGGTCGATCTCCCCGTCGGACAGGTATTCGATCTGCTCGCTCATCTGCAGGGTATCCTGCTGCAACTGCGCATTCACCTGAAGATATATCGACGTCATCACCGCTCCCTGGACCGAAGTCCCGGTCACGGCGCAGCCATGGCCGCGCATGAGAACGACATTGTTCCCGCCGAGCTCTTCGGCAAGGTCCCTGCCCTGCTCCATATTCACGACCAGCAGATTGGTATCGCCGAAATTATGGCGGATATCCCAGACCGGCACTTTCTTGCCGATCGACGCGCCGACATGGGCGACGGGCTTCAACGGCGTCGGCGTCACGCCGAATGGAATGACAGCATGGGAATGGTTGTGAACCACCGAATTCACTTCAGGACGCGCTTCATAGATCGCGCCATGTATGTGCCGTTCCGCGTAAGGGGTGCGGTCGTCGTCAATCGGGGTCCCGTCGAGCGAAAATTCCATGATATCGCCGAGGGTCACCAGTTCCGGGCTGCGGGAACGGCTCATCAGGTATCGTCCCGGATCGTCCGGGTGGCGGATACTTACATGGCCGTAGGCATCGACGACGTTCTCCCGCGCCAGGATGCGGTTGGCGATTACCACCTCACGCAATGTCTTGGTAAGTTTATCCATTTCGCTCGCCCGATACTGTTTTTCTGATATTTTCCTTAGCATGTACGCCCGGCGCCCGCGAGTCGCCGGAACGCAATTTACGCGGTAGAATGCCATAATTCAGAGCAAATCAGACAGGAGAAGCCATATGGCGCGGGATTTCGAAGACCATTGCTGGAAAGATGTCGTCTCACCCGAAGAACTCGAGACCTACAAGCCCTACCGGCGGGACCTGTATGTCGGCGAACGGCCTGCATTGCTCGCAATCGACCTGTACAATTTCGTCTACCGGGGCGATCCCACCAAATATCCCCACGAGTTGGCGGACGAGTTTCCGAACTCCTGTGGAAAGTACGCGTGGGACGCGGTGGAGCCGACCAAGAAGCTGTTTGCCGCCTGCCGCGCCGCCGGCATGCCGATCATCTATCTGTCGGGCTCCAAGCGAAAGGGCCGGGTGCGTTCCACCAACCGCCAGACCGGATACGACGTGGGCGAGGAGATGATGGATATTCATCCCGAGTTCGCCGTCCAGGAAGGTGACATCCTGATCCGCAAGGAACGCGCAAGCGCATTCCACTCCACCCCGCTGGTCGCCTATCTGACCCGTCTGGGCGTGTCCAGCCTGATCGTTTGTGGCGAGAGCACCTCCGGATGCGTACGGGCATCGGTCGTCGATGCATACTCATACGGATATCACGTGACTGTCGCAGAAGAATGCGTGTTCGACCGGTCGCTCCTTACCCACAAGATGAACCTGTTCGACATGCACCACAAATACGCCGACGTCATGGTGCTTGAAGATATTGTCCAGCATCTTGAGCAAACATACCCGACAGCCCAGGCAGCGGAGTAAACGCCATGTCCACGAAAATCGATACGGCAACCATTCGTGGCGATCTCGAAGCCGCGCTCGACAAGCATTGCAAGACTTTTGCGACCCGCCAGGCGAATTCACGCGTCTGGGAACTGGAAACGAAGGTCGACCCGAAATACGCCCGCACGCAGAGACGGTATCTCGGCACCAGCGGAAACGTGGAGCACACCGACCCCAACGCCCTGATGGGCGACAGCTTCACACTCACCATTCTTCAGCAGCCGCCCGGTCACGAGCAGCCTTTGCACCATCATGCCGACGAGGAAGAAGTTTTTTTCGTCCTCCAGGGCCGCCCGACAATCGTCTGGGAATATGCAGGAGAGACCATCAAGCGCCAGCTGGAACCCTGGGACATGATCTATAATCCTCCGGGTCAGGTACACGCCATCGTCAACGAAACCGACGAAGACTGCTTCTTTCAGGTCATGTTGGGGAACCCGGCTCCGGATCGTCCGAAATATATGGATCCGGAACTGCGTCGGCTGCAGGCCGAGGATCGCCCGGACGAAGA
>JAYOMI010000014.1:41889-46358 GCA_038120765.1 Rhodospirillaceae bacterium | reverse complement strand
GACGGCGACCGGCGCGGGCTACGCCTTCAGAATAGCGTCGATATCGTCGAAAACTCGCTGCGCTTCGGCAGCCAGATTTTCCTGATCGGGGGTGGGCGAAGATACGCCCATCCCCTGCGGATGCGATGACAGTCCCGTTACAGCCGACAGCGCATCTGAAAGCAGTTCGGGTTTGATTGGCTTGGCGACATAATCGTCCATCCCTGCGGCCAGATATTTTTCCCGGTCGCCTTTCATCGCGTTCGCGGTCAGCGCGACCACGGGGATGCCACTCACAACGCCATCAAGAGACCTGATACGCTGCAACGACTCCAGCCCGTCCATTTCCGGCATATGGATATCCATCAGCACGACATCGTACTCATTGGCCTGAACTTCGTTCAGGGTTTCAAGGCCATTGTCCACGACACGGACTTCATGCCCCATCCGCAGGAGCACCGCGACGGCAACTTTCTGATTTACGAGATTGTCTTCGGCTAGAAGAATTCGCATTGGTTTGACCTCACGGTGACCTGTTCCGGAAACGTCTGACGCCACGGCTGCCCCTGACTGCTCGACCGGATCTGGATCGGCATTGTTGCTGTTTTCGATTACTTTTATCCGGCACGCCGCAAGTTCGCGCAGCAGAAGCTGTGGCCGGATCGGTTTTCCCAGCAACGCTTTGAAACCTATATTCTCGATCAGCGCACCGATATCGTTGAGGCCGGCCGATGTCGTGAGCACAATGCGCGTCCCTGCCGTGCCCTCTGTCATCGATATCTCGCGGCCCAG
Organism: Rhodospirillaceae bacterium; assembly: GCA_038120765.1. Taxonomy (GTDB): domain Bacteria; phylum Pseudomonadota; class Alphaproteobacteria; order MPNO01; family UBA830; genus CAXBCP01. Next base: position 45,587 of record JAYOMI010000014.1, on the reverse strand, counting down.
TTCGATGCCGCTTTTTTCCGGCATCATGTGATCCAGCAAAATCATGTCGTAAGGCTTTCCGGATGCAATGGAGGCGCGCACCATCTCGAAACCGCGATCGGGTGTATCGGCGCTGTCGACATGGCCGCCCCAGCCGCCGATCTGGCGCTCAAGGACCGTCCGGTTGACCTCCATATCGTCGATCACGAGGACGCGCAGCCCGACGACCTGGGAGATCAATTCATCGGCTTCCGTTCGATCGCCACTGCGGACCTCAAGCGGCACCCTTAACCAGAACCGGCTACCCTTTCCCTCTTCGCTCTCTGCGCCAATCTCGCCCCCCCATCAGCGAGACAAGCTGGCGACAAATCGCAAGGCCAAGCCCTGTCCCTCCAAATTGACGCGTCGTGGACGAATCCGCCTGCATGAACCGGTTGAACAGCTTTTCTCTGGCAGCGGCCGACATCCCTATCCCGGTATCGATGACGGAGAATTCGACCCATTTCCGGATTTCCGACCCGCCGACCACGTTCACTTCGACCGTGACAGATCCTTCGTGGGTAAATTTCAGCGCATTGCCCATCAGGTTCACCAGAATCTGCCGCAAACGCCCCGGATCGCCGCTGACGTATTGCGGCACCTCCGCATCGATATAGAGGAGCAATTGCAGATCTTTCTCGATGGCTTTCCGTCCGAGTAGCTGCCCCACGCCATCGATCACATCGGGCAGTTGAAGATCCACCGTCTCCAGGTCCAGCTTTCCCGCCTCCATTTTGGAAAAATCGAGGATATCGTTGATGATCGCCAGCAATGTCTCACCCGACTGACGGATTATCCGGATATTGTCGGCGTGCTCGGCCACAAGGTCCTGGTCCTCCATCAGGCCGGCCATGCCCAGAATGCCGTTCAGCGGTGTCCGGATCTCGTGGCTCATATTCGCCAGGAATTCGGATTTGGCACGATTTGCGCTTTCCGCTTCGATCATCGCAACCTTCGCCAGATCTGCTGCTTCCTCCGCCTTCAGACGTGCCTGTTCGAGTTCGGTGCTCTGCGCTTTGAGCTTTCTGTTTGCAGCCCGAAGCTGGGCATCCGCCTCTTTCTTTGCCGTAATGTCGGTTGTAAGCATGTTTCATAAGGTGCTGCCGTCTTCCTGGCGCAGCGGGCTGCCGTATCCCCGGACCCATCGATATTCGCCCGCTATATTCCGCACCCGGAATTCGAGCTCATAGGACTCAAGATTTTCCGACGAGTCGGCAATTACCGTGTGGTAGCGGTCGATATCGTCGGGATGAATCACCGTCGCCATGTATCCCGGATTATTCTGAATAGTCTCCGGACCGACCCCCAGGATATTTCGAACGCCCTAGTTCATGTAGGGATACTCGACCCGGCCGTCGGGATAATTGATCCGTTGATAGACCATGCCCGGCACGTTGGCCGTCATGCTGCGGCACCGTTCGTCGCTGTCGCGCAGGGCTTTTTCCTATGCGAGTTGCGCCGTTACGTCGCGAACGATGACCATGCCACCCCGCCGGCCCTCCCACTGAACGGGCGTCGCCAGGACTTCGGCCTCGAAACTGTTCCCGTCCATGCGAAGCCGCTTCTGGGAAAGCCGGAGCGTTTTATTTATTTGCGTGGCCGACGCGGCGTGGCGCTTGTTGACGAAATCCTGGTCGTCCGGATACACAAGATCGGTGGCGAGCACGCCGATCATGGCATCGGCCGTATCCGATCCGGACAGCCTGGCGCCAGCTTCGTTTATCAAGACGATCCGTCCTTCGCGGTGGACATAAATCGCGTCAGGTGAAATTTCGAGCAGATGCTTGTAACGCGCCTCGGACTCTTCCCGCGCCGCCTCCATCCTCTTCTGGTACGAAATATCGCGCACAACCGCCAACCCGCTCGGCTCGCCCTGCCACTTGACGGGACGTACGGATACAGCAGCGACAAAATCCGTCCCATCCGCCCTTAGGCGACGCTGCTCGATGAACTCGACGTTTTCCTTTCTATCGAAAAAGCTTGCCAGGTCCTTGGATGCATCTTCGCGGTCACTGTCGTGAATAAAATCAAGAACCGAGCGCCCCATATAGTCATCGCTGTTTTCCACCGCAAAAAGTTTGCGGCAGGCGCTATTCATGTAGACAATTATGTCCGCATTCTGGACATACATTGCTTCCGGGGCCGATTCTATCAGCTCACTGTGTCGTTCCTCGCTTTCCCTCAGCCTCCGTTCGCCCTCGACACGGCTGGTCACATCCCGAAGGATCACCATGTTGCAGGTCTCACCGTCCCACAGTACGGGTGCGCACGCGACTTCCGTATCGATTTTCCGGCCGTCGAGCCGTTCATGGCGAATTATCTCGTATCTGGTCCCGCTTCGTTTGTTCAAACTCTGATGCCGGATTTCGTGGGCAATTTCGAGGGAATCGGAATCGACAAGATCGATGGGGCGATGCGCCGCAAGGGCCTCGAACGAAGACGCACCCAGAAGCTCCAATGCTGCGGGATTCGCATGGAGCAACTAGTGATCCCTGCAGATCAATATCGCATCGGGAGAGACGCGCAGCATTTCCCGGAAGGCGTCGTTCTGGCCGACAGGCTCTTCAGCGGTGCTCAATCTGCCGCGCCGGTGGCGGTATTTGGCCATAAGAACCCGGATACAGACAACGACAATGGCGAGAGCGACCCCAGACCAGAATAGCTGTCCGTATGATAACGATCCCGAAACCGCAGGCGCGTTTTCCGCCCAGGTCTGCCGGGGCAGGAGCGAGAACACCGCGGCGCGGGGCGCCACATCGAGTATTTTAGCCAGATATCGCTTCATGAGCGGCATCACGATCCGCCGAATTGCTGCAGAAAACCTGTTAAAAATACCCCGTTAACTGTTAAAGCTTACTGAAGCGCCCCGGACGGGGAAAAACACTGAAAAACTGGAGAATTCAGGCATGTCCGCCAAACTGAAGCTAACACTCGCCTGCGGCGACTACGAAATCGTTCGTGCACTTAAAGATGGCTCTATCGCCCCCGACGGGATCGAACTCAACGTTCTGACGGATATGGATTCCTCCTCGCGCCACTGGCGGATGATCCGCAACGAGGAGTTCGACGTCTGCGAACTTTCCGGCTCGTCATATCTGATGGCGAAGGACCGGGGCCAGGAATTTTCGGCAATCCCCGTGTTTCTGCATCGGCGCTTCCGTCATGGGTTCATTTTCGTGAACACTTCCAAGGGCATCACCAAGCCAACGGATCTCAACGGCAAACGGATCGGGCTGAAGACCTATCAGGCAACCGCGATCCTTTATCTTCGTGGCCTCCTGGCAGACGAATACGGGGTCGATCTGACATCCATCGACTGGGTGACCGAGCTTGAAGAGGAAATTCCCTTCGATGCGCCGCCCGGGATCAGGATAACGCAGGCGCCCGCCGGGTCCGATATTTCGGAAATGCTGGCAGAGGCCGAGGTCGATGCCGTCATACACCCGGATATCATCCTGCCGATCCTGCGGGGCGACGAGCGCGTCGCACGATTATTCGCCGATTACCGTACTGAGGAAGAAGCCTATTACAAACGGACCGGTATCTTCCCGATCATGCACGCCACGGCAATCCGGAACGAAATCCTTGAAGAGCATCCCTGGGTGGCCAATAACCTCGCCCAGGCGTTCGACCGCGCAAAATTCGCCGCCTACAAGCGGATGAGAAATCCTCGGATCGTG
>JAYOMI010000014.1:33443-41879 GCA_038120765.1 Rhodospirillaceae bacterium | reverse complement strand
AATGGGACGCCCAGCGCGAACTGCTCGGTCCCGATCCCTGGGAATTCGGTCTCACCCCATCAAACCGCAAGAACCTTGAGACCATGATCGGCTATTCGAAAGCTGGCGGGCTGATTTCCAAGCTGAACACAGTCGATGATTTCTATATGGATGTCATGCTCGAATCCCGTGGACGCGGGGAATGGGACCGGGGCTAGGTTCCCCCGCGAGCGGCTTTTGCCAGGCGCAAATCTGCGCGGCGCGTCTGACCTGGATATCCATCCCGGATATCCAGGTCAGTATTTTTGACCCCCGATAAAACGCGCGATACCTGCGACGACGTCAGCTTCCTGATCCAGGAACCCGTGCGGCGACCTGCCTTTGCAGGCTTCGACACTCTGACCGCCGGACCAGCCGGGGCCTCCGCTGACAGCCACCGACTGACCGCGGGGGCTGCCGCTTTCACCGATCACCCGGGGCGCAAGATCGGGTGGTGTGCGGATGCACATGTCGTCTGCATGGACAACTACCAGAAATGGAATGCGAATGGCTTGAAGATCGTTCGAAAACACTGTCTGTGCCACCCAGGGCTTTCGCCCGCCCTCAAAACCGGATGTGACCAGCGACGTCAGTATGAGCCCGTTGGGGGCAAAAACCCCCGATAAGCGCGAAGCCGCATTCGCCGCGGAAATCGCCCCGCGGCTGGTACCGACAAGCCACACCGGCAAAGCCGTGCGTTTCCGCAGATCGGCAATAACCTTGCCGATATCCTCCGCGTGATCTTTGTAGATCCGGAATCCCGCGAGCCCGGCATTGCCCTGATAATCGGAAGATGCATCAACCAGCGCCGTCAGAAACGCTTTTTCATGAAAGAGCGATTGTTTGCGGACCAGTGAATTGCCTTTCAGGCGCTCGGGGCACCCTTCCCGGTCAAGATTCAGATAGCCGCCCCCTCCGGGCAATAGCACAAGAGCAGCCTTTGCACCGGCTGACGAACCCGCCAGCGTGTAATTAAGGGTGCTGCCCTCATGCCCCGACAGAGAAATCAGCTGGCCGCATTTTCCGATCGGTGCCGCGCTGCCCTGCATCGGAATCAACATAGGGGTCGCAACGGCCATCGCCGCGCCGGCGATCCGAAGCAGGCATCTCAGGTTAAGCCGGAATATTTCGAAATCCATCGCGTCTCTCCAACCTGTAAGCCGGCCTTTCCTGGACCAGGACCTATCTAGGCGGCGCGTATCATTGATATCATTGCTTTGTGGAGCGCGCTCTCGGAATCTCCGAAATGCCCGACGATTGTGTAATGATGGCATTCGGGCGCGGGGATCTCCTCGATCTTGAGTCCCTTGGCGCCCCACGCGGCAAGCAGCTCGGCCTGGTGTCGCTTGAATTCATCCGTCTCCAGACCACCGACCGACAGGATGAGCGGTATATCCGCGACCGGGTCGAGACCGAGCGGGCTGTTCCGCGCCGCCATCTCTGGATCGATCGCCAGAACCTCGTTCATGAATGTCAGCCGGATCGGCTCCAGATCGTACAGCCCGGACAATGCGCAGACACCCCGCACCGGAACCGGCGGCAGGGATCGATCGACTTCCATCCAGTGGGTTGCAAGGAGCATCGCCGCCAGGTGGCCGCCCGCGGAATGCCCGGCAACGTATAGCCGGTCGGGGTCGACGCCGATTTCGGCAGCATTGTTGTATATCCAGGCGACGGCGCGACGGCACTGGTCCACCATCAGGTCGATATCGCCATCCGGGGCCAGCGTATAGTTCAGCGTGACGAAAGCGACGCCGGCGTCGAGGAAGGCAGGCGCGATATAGGTCGTATCGTTCTTGTCGGACACCTGCCAGTAGCCGCCATGGATATAAATCAGCGCAGGTGCGCCGGCGCGCCCGTTCGACGGCGGAAAGACGTCCAGCTTCTCCTTCGGTTCCGCTCCGTAGGCGATGTCCAGACGTCCCGGTATCCGGCCCCGGACCGCGGCACTTTCGTTCTCCCGATAGGCAGTCACTTTCGGCACGTCCGGCCAGAGCGGGCGCAGGTTGTATTGCGCATCAAGCGCCTGCTGATCATAGTCGCGGTAGACTGTTGTCATTGTTGTTCCCTGCCCCTGTTAACCCCGTTTTCCCGGTTTACAACCGGTCGCCAGCGCTTATGTTCTCCGCGCCATGACATTGCATCTTTATAATACCCTGTCGCGCAGCAAAGAAGAGTTCGTTCCCCTCAATCCGGACCGAGTGACGATGTATGTGTGCGGGCCGACCGTTTACTCCTATGCACATATCGGCAATGCCCGCCCCGCCGTCGTATTCGACGTATTGGTGCGGCTGTTGCGCCACATGTGGCCGAATGTCGTCTACGCGCGCAACATCACCGATATCGACGACAAGATAAATGCGGCGGCGAAGGAACAGGGCGTTGACATCAGCGTCATCACCGACAAATTCGAGAAAATCTATCTCGACGATATGGCCGCCATCGGCGTGAGAGCACCCGACATCGACCCGCACGCGACGGATCACATTCCCGAAATGATCGCGATGATGGAGCGGCTTATCGCCAGCGGTCATGCCTATGCCGCCGAAGGCCATGTTCTTTTCGATGTGCCGAGCTTTCCGGAATATGGCGGACTGTCGCGGCGCGATCAGGACGAACTGCTTGCCGGGGCGCGGGTCGATGTCGCTCCCTACAAGAAAGACGCCAGCGACTTCGTATTGTGGAAGCCATCGACACCGGACCTTCCGGGCTGGGACAGCCCGTGGGGCCGCGGCCGCCCGGGCTGGCATCTTGAATGCTCCTGCATGATCGAGAAACACCTCGGTCGCACCATCGATATTCATGGCGGCGGCATCGATCTGGTGTTTCCGCATCATGAGAATGAAATCGCCCAGTCGACCTGCGCCCATGGCGGCGACACGTTCGTGCGCTACTGGCTCCATAACGGCTTCGTGAATGTCGACCGGGAAAAGATGTCGAAGTCGATCGGCAATGTGCTGCTGGTCCACGAACTGCTGAAACAGGCGCCCGGAGAGGCCATCCGCCTTGCCCTGCTCAGCGCCCATTACCGCCAACCGCTGGACTGGACCGATGAGGGGCTATTTCAGGCCAAAATGAAGTTAGATAAGTTCTATGGGGCGCTCCGGAATTTATCGGACGTAGATATTGATCCCTTGGCGCAACCAGACGAGAAGTTTTTACAAGCGCTCTGTGATGACCTGAACACGCCGAAAGCACTAGCCGTATTATTTGATCTTACTAGTGAAGCCTACAGCGCTGAGAGCATTGATGCCAAAGTGCGGATCAAGGGACTACTGTTGAAATCCGCGAACCTGATGGGCCTGCTGTACCAGGATCCCGAAGCATGGTTCTCGGGCGGTGGCGATGACAGCGATGGCCCCAATGCCGCGGAAATAGAGCGCCTTATCGAGGCGCGAAACGACGCCCGCGCGTCAAAGGATTTCGCCGAGGCCGACAGAATCCGCGATGAACTGGCCGCGCAGGGCATTACACTCGAAGACGGCGCCGGCGGCACCAAGTGGCGCCGTGGCTGACCGCGCCGCCTCAGTCGTCCGTTTCGCTTTTCGCCTGTTCTAGCCTGCCCTCATCCGACAGCTTGAACGCCGCCGACGAGCGCAAGTGCAGATCGCGCTGCGGATAGGGTATTTCAATGCCGTGTTCGGCGAACCGGTCCCAGATGCCTAGCAGCAACTCACTGGTCACATTTGCCCGGCCGTTCATCGGGTCCTGGATCCAGAAGCGTATTTCAAGATCGACCGAACTGTCGCCGAAATCCTTCAGCAGGCAGGCGGGCTTCGGGTCTTTGAGTATCCTGTCGGTATTCGCCGCGGCATCCAGGCAAAGTTCTATCGCCTTGTGAATGTCCGATTTGTAATGAACGCCGACCGTCTTCCGGAGGCGCAGAAATTCATTGCTGAACGACCAGTTCTCCACCCGCGTCGTGATGAATTCCTCGTTCGGGATCAGATGCTCCACGCCGTCGCGCGTAATCACCGAGGCATAGCGCGCGCCGAGGGAATCTATCCGCCCGTAATAGCCGGCGACCGCGATCGTGTCGCCAGGTTTGACCGACCGGTCAAGCAGCAGGATGATCCCGCTGACGAAGTTCGATACCACCTTCTGCAGTCCGAAACCGAGGCCGACGCCGACGGCGCCGGAAAACACTGCAAGGGCCGTCAGATCGATCCCGACCGAGTTGATCGCCACCAGGATTGCGATCGTTATAAAGACGATCTTGATCATCTTGCCGATCAGCACCTGCACCGATGGCGTCAGGTTCGGCAGGTTCTGCACCCGTTGTTCGAGCAATCGCGACGAGATGGTCGCGAGCCAAAGCAGCAGGATCAGTGTCGCGACACCTTTCATGACAAGGAGGGCCGAAACACGGATGCCGCCGATCGTCACCGCCGCCGCATCCAGCAAATCGACCGTGGGGGCCAGAAGGTCGACGATGCTGAGCGCCGCGACGATCCAGGCGCCGCAGGCGAACATGTTGGCCCAGATACGATCGCGGATAAGCTGGGAGGCGACGCGGATGACCACCCAGGCGGTCAACAGGCTTACCGTGACGTCAAGCAGCCCGCCCGACCAGTTCATCGCATCGGCAACGACAAGAACGAGTACCTGAAGGATCAGCCAGATGATGGGCAGCGACAACTCGCTCGCCTGGCGGGCGACCGCATCGCGCCAGCGATCGGGCAGCCAGTCGAAGATCCGGCGGTAAAAGCGCCGCGCAGGCTTTGCCAGAACCATCGCAATAATGAAGGCAACGACAATACCCGCAGCCTGAATGCCGGTACTGACCGTCAGAAGTTCAGTCTGCGCCCATTGCTGCGCTCCGGTAATCCAGGACTGCACCGTCTCCATGGATAGATTCATCGTCACCTGCACCCTTCACCGATGGGGAGGAGCATACCGTGAATCGGGGGGCGATGTCTGTGTGCGGGCTTACCCGGCTCTTTGCAGTGCTTGCCGCACCGGATCCTGCCCGGCAGGAGCCGGCTCTAAAGGATGAAGGTTGGACAGGAAAATTTTGGCGCAGTTTTCCCAGGAGTAGCCGATGGCATGCCGGCGTGCATCGTCGCCCGACAGTTTCAATGCGTCCCGCGCCGCTTTTCCGAGATCCGCATCCAGCACGCCGGCGCGATGATCGGTGACCACGTCCACCGGCCCTGCCACCGGAAAGGCGGCAACGGGAAGCCCGCAGGCCATCGCCTCCAGCATGACAAGCCCGAACGTGTCGGTCAGGCTCGGGAAGACGAATACATCCGCAGCGGAAAAATGCGCCGCCAGCGCTTCGCCATGCTGCTCGCCCGCAAATACTGTTTCCGGGAACGCGGCCTGCAACTGGCGGCGCTGCGGGCCGTCGCCGACCACGACCTTGGTGCCGGGCAGATCCAGTTTCAGAAACGCTTCGATATTCTTCTCGATCGCCACGCGTCCGACAAACAGAAAAACCGGCTCGGCCATATCGGCGAACAGATCGCTCTCGACCGGCCGGAACAGTTCGAGATCGACCCCGCGCGTCCACATCTTCGTGTTGGCGAGTCCCCGTTCGTTCAGTTCCGACTCGAGGGTGCGGGTCGCAACCATGATGCCCTTGGATGGCCCGTGAAACCACTTCAGCACCGCCCAGGACCAGCTTACCGGAATCCGAAAGCGGGCATGCACGTAGTCGGGAAACCGCGTGTGAAAGGCTGTCGTGAAGGGAAAATCATGACGCATGCACCAGCGGCGCGCTGCAATGCCCAGAGGTCCCTCGGTGGCGATGTGAACCGCGTCCGGAGCTTCCGCCTCCAGCATACGGGCGCGGCGTCGGCCCGCATCGATACACAGCCTGATTTCCGGGTAGGTCGGACAGGGAATGGTACGGAACATATCGGGCGTGATGAATTTGATCGAATGCCCCATCCGCTCAACCTTATCGCCTACTGTCAGCTGGGGGCGCCGGACGCGTTTTACCGGCGGAATCGCGGGGTGGGTAACGACAACTATGCGATGGGGCGGGATCGAATCCGCCATCAGGAAGCGGCCGTCACGGAGGCCGACACGGCGCCGAGATGGCCTATCGTCGCAAATCGGACGATCTCGAGCCGACCATCCATGTGCTCGACCAGCGCCGTGCAGCTCTCGACCTAGTCGCCGTCGTTGCAGTACAGCACGCCATCGATATTCCGCATTTCCGCGTGATGGATATGACCGCACACGACGCCATCGACGCCGCGTCTGCGCGCCTCGGCCGCGACCGCTTCCTCGAACCGGCTCACGAACTCGACTGCATTCTTTACTTTGTGTTTCAGATATGCTGAGAGCGACCAGTACGGCAGGCCCAGTGCGCGGCGCGCCAGGTTAAACCAGTGGTTCGCAGTCAGCGCGGCGTTGTAGGCCCAGTCTCCAAGGAAGGCGAGCCAGCGGGCGTAGGTGAGGACCCCGTCGAAATCGTCACCGTGAAGCACCAGGAGCTGGCGCCCGTCCGCGGTGCGGTGAATGGCTTCGCGTTCGACCGCGACGCCGCCGAAATGCATGGATGTATAATCCCGCAACGCTTCGTCATGATTGCCGGGGACATAAACGACCTTTGTCCCCTTTCGCGCCTTGCGGAGTATTTTCTGGATGACGTCGTTCTGCGCCTGGTTCCAGTACCAGGATTTCTTCAGTCGCCACCCGTCGATGATATCGCCGACGAGGTAAAGATAGTCGGACTCGGTCTGGCGCATGAAATCGATGAGGTACTCGGCCTTGCATCCGCGGGTGCCAAGGTGGATGTCCGATACCCAGATCGCCCGGTAACGGAATTGTCCTTCAGGGCCGCCACGCCCCGCCGACGGTGCATCCGGATCGCTGCCGGCACTATGGTCCGGGAATGTCTTTGCATCTGTACCTTCCACTTTATCGCTGACGCGAAACGAGAGTGGGCGTGAGAGTTTGCTGTATACCGCTTCGAAACCCGTCATCCTGATCGCCGTTCGCAATTCCAAAATGCGCGTTCTCCGGATCACGGCTGTAACGGAACCGTCGCATCGCGCGTCTAGACACCGCCGGGACAATCTGTTCGGGAGCGATTGCGAAAATATGTCAGTTTGTGGACAGTTTTGTGGATAAATCTGTGGACAACCCTGGGGACAGCGCGTGCCTCACCGGCAAAATCACGATCATTTTCAACCCCGTAGCCGGAAACAGGCGGGATGCCCTGCTACATGACACGGTAGCCGCCCTCGGCCGATGGGGCTTTCAGGTCTCCGTGATCGGCACGACCGGCCCGGGCAATGCCACGCATGTCGCCGCGGAAGCCGTCGCCGAGGGTGTGGATGCCATCGTCGCGGCCGGGGGCGACGGCACCATCAACGAGGTCGTCACGGGCATCGTCGGCTCGGATATCCCGGTCGGGATCATCCCCATGGGAACCGCAAACGTGCTCGCCCTCGAATTCCGTCTGCCACGTCGCGCCGAGGCGATCGCGGGTGTCATCGCGGGAGGCGTAACCCGTCGTCTCCATATCGGCCGCATAAATGGCCGCCGCTTTCTCCTGATGGTCGGGGCCGGCTTTGACGGGCAGGTGGTCCATGCCATCGATTCCGCGATGAAACGGCGATGGGGTAAGCATGCCTTCGTACTGCAGGGACTGCGCGCCATTATCGGCAACCCGGCCCGGATGCTGAGCGTCGACGCCGACGGCGCCAGCTATCCCGCGGCCTGGGCTGTCATCACCAATATGTCGCGCTATGGCGGCCCCTATACCCTTTTGCCGGGGGCAGACCCGGGCGCGACGGAACTGACGGCAGTACTTTTCCGCAAAGCGGGAAGATTCTCCATGTTTTGCAACCTGGTGCGGATCGGGTTCGGCATCGCCGTCCGGGCCAAATCGGTCAATGTGGTCCGTGCACAATCCTTCAGGCTTTCCGGCCCCGAAGACGCCCCCGTTCCGGTTCAGATCGATGGCGACGCCGCCGGGACACTTCCGATGCAGATCGACGCGACCGACCAGTTTGTTCTCGTGCTATGCCCCCCGGCGGCGCGATAACACCTCACGTTTTCGTCAATTGCGTTGTGCGCACCGTCTGCCATATGTGATCCTGTTCCCGAGGGAGCAGATCTCCGGACTGAAAGGTCGCTTATGTCATATACGCTTGCCGCGGCCCTCGGGCTTGTCGCAATAGGCTCAATCTGGCTTTCGCCGCGCGCGCTCGATACCGCCGGCTTTTTTCGCGGCACCTCCGGCTCCGGCGCGGCGCCCGGCCTGCTGACCCTCGTGTTTTCGCAGGTTACCACCTGGGTGTTTGCGCGCTCGCTAATGAATGCCGCCATTCTCGGCTATTTCTACGGCGCCGCCGGAACGATCGCCTATGCCGCGTATTACCTGTCTTTCCTGACCGGCGCCTGGATTATCGATGCCATCCGTTTCAAGCATGGTTTCGAGTCCATCCAGTCGTTTCTGGC
>JAYOMI010000014.1:19432-33372 GCA_038120765.1 Rhodospirillaceae bacterium | reverse complement strand
GGTACGGCCAGACCGGTGTCTGGTGCTACAACGCGCTGGTCGCCGTGCGGCTTTTGTCGGAGGTGTTCGCCAACCTGCTGGTCATCGGGATCATCTTCGGTGCAGCGGGCTCAACGGCCTATATCGCGTCCATCGTTGTGCTGGCCCTTGTCACGCTCGGGTACTCGGTTCTGGGCGGGCTTCGTGCCTCGCTCCGCACCGATGTCTTCCAGATGAGCGTGCTGATCGCCGTACTCGTTGCGCTCGTCATACAGACGGGTATCGTCAGCGGCTACGACATCCCTGCCCTGGCGGCCAGCAGTCCGGACCTCGGCGGGCCGGGATGGGTGCTGCTCTGCGTCGCCCTGCTGCAGGTCTGGAGCTACCCGCTGCACGACCCGGTCATGATGGACCGCGGTTTCCTTGCCGACCGCGAAACCACGCGGAAAAGTTTCTATCACGCGGCCTGGCTCGGAATCATCTGTATCCTCGCCTTCGGCTTCATCGGCGTCCACGCGGGGCTTTCGAAAGAGACCGGCGAGACCATGGTGGCAACGCTGGAACGGCTGCTCGGCCCCGAAACCATGCTGCTGTTCAATTTCGCCATCATCATTTCCGCCGTCTCGACGCTGGATTCCACGCTGGCCTCATCGGCCAAACTGGCGATCGTAGACATGAAGGCCGGACGCGAAACCGTCGCCAATGGGCGGATCGCCATGGTGCTGTTCATGCTGGGCGGACTGATATTCGTGTTCACCGGGTCGCAGGACCTGTTCAGCGCCGTCGCGGTCAGCGGCACCGCCTCGATGTTCCTCGCGCCGGTCATCTTCTTTTCGATCTGGGGGTCGGCCCGCCCGCCGTTATGGAGCTTCCTGACGGCCTTTGCCGCCGCGATGATAGGCGCTGCCCTTTATTTCTTCGAAGCAGGCGGGACCCTGTCGCTGATCGAACCGGTCACCGGTGTAGCCCACAAGTATTCCAAGCTACTGATTATCTGCCTCGGCGTCCTCGCGGCGGGCTGCGCGGCATTCTGGGTCGGTATCCTCACCGGCGCCAAACGCTGAGTTTCAGCCGGCTGGGCGCAGCAGGATAAAGAACGGGCCCTCGACCTTCCAGACGGTGTCGCCGTCCGCATCGACGCCCCACATGCGAAACCGGACAAGACCTCTGTCGGGCTTCGATTTCGATACCCGCTTTTCCAGAACCTTCGCCCGCGGCGTGATCGGATCGCCCGCGCGGACGGGCTTCGACCATTCGAAGACATCGAACCCGGGCGATGCCAGCCCGGCCGTGTCCTTCATGACCGCCTCGAGAAACGGCGCGACGCAGTTGAGCGCCGTCTGCCACCCGCTGGCAATGACCACACCATAGGGGCCATCGGCTGCCGCCACCGGATCGGTATGCATGGGCTGGGAATCATACTGCTTTGCGAACGTCGTCACGCTTTCCTCGTCCAGCACCCATGGATCAAAAGACCATTCCTGATCGACGGTAAAATCTTCAAAATAGCGAGAGGGCATCACATCCATCCGTTTCCGATTGACGTCAGACCCGATAATCACGTCGGGAGGACGGTGCTGCAACCCGGTTGTTCGGCGCACTACAACCCTTGACGGACGCGCCGAAGCGGATAGGTTTGCCCGGTGGCAGCTTCTCAGGAAATCATGACAAATTCATCCGAAATACAATTCTCGGTCGATGGTCCCATCGGTCGGATGCACCTGACAAAAGAAAAATCCCTCAATTCCCTGACCCGCGCGATGTGCCTCGGCATGCACGAGCACCTGAAAGAATGGGCAGCGGATGACGACATTCACGCGGTTGTAGTCACCGCCGAGGGCCGGCGCGCGTTCTGTGCCGGCGGGGATGTGATCCAGGTCAGCACCGCCGGTCAGCAGGACCCGGTCGCGGCGCGGGATTTCTTTCACGTCGAATACGCGATGGATCTCGCGATCGCCGACTTCCCGAAGCCCTATATCTGCCTGATCGACGGAATCGTCATGGGCGGCGGGATCGGCATATCGGTCAACGGCCGCTACCGCGTGATGAGCGAGCACGTCATGGCGGCCATGCCGGAAACCGGAATCGGGCTGTTGCCGGATGTCGGCGCGACGTCATTCCTGAATAAATGCCCCGGTCGGACCGGACTGTATCTCGGGCTGACGGGTGCGCGGCTGGATACGGCGGACGCCATCTACGCGGGGTTCGGGACGCATTTCGTTCCGCGGGACCGCCTGCACACACTGCTGGATACGCTGATCAGCGCGGAATATCTCGGCGACGACTTCGAGATCGTCGAAGGCATCATCGACCTGTTCTCGGGCGACCCGGGTCCATCCAAGCTGCAGGCTCGCCGCGCCGACATAGACCGGCTGTTCGCCTCGAACGATGTGGAGACCATCATTGCGGCATTGAAGGCCGATGGTTCCGAATTTGCTGACGAAGCGCTCGCGGCGCTGGATCACATGTCGCCGACAAGCCTGAAGGTTACGGCAAAGCAGATCACGGACAATCCCGGCATTTCGGTGAAAGACGCGCTTATCCTGGAACACCGTCTGGTCAGCCAGGTTCTGCTGCGCCACGAATTCTACGAGGGCGTCCGCGCCGCCCTTATCGACAAGGACCGAAGCCCCAAATGGCGGCCTGCTACGCTGGCCGAGGTCACCCCCGACTACGTAGACGCCCATTTCGAAAGTCTCGGGGACGGCGAACTCGTCCTCGACTGAATATTGACGCACATCGCCAACAGGAGAATTTCCATGGCCTATGAGAACATACTTGTCGAAACCCGCGGTCATGTCGGCCTGATCACACTGAACCGGCCGAAGGCGCTGAACGCGCTGTCCTCGCCCCTGATGGCGGAACTGACCGACGCGCTGGATGCATTCGAGGCGGACAACAATATCCGGGCGATGGTCCTGACCGGCTCCGAGAAAGCCTTTGCAGCTGGCGCCGACATCAAGGAAATGCAGGAAAAAACCTGGTCCGAAGCCTATATGGAAGACTTCATTACCGCCGGCTGGGAACGACTGACACGGTGCCGCAAGCCGGTGATCGCGGCGGTCGCCGGTTTTGCCCTTGGCGGCGGCTGCGAGGTCGCGATGATGTGCGATTTTATCATCGCCGCCGATTCCGCAAAGTTCGGCCAGCCGGAAGTCAATCTCGGCATTCCGCCGGGCGCCGGTGGTACGCAGCGGCTGACCCGCTTTGTCGGAAAATCGAAGGCCATGGAAATGTGCCTCACCGGGCGCTTCATGGATGCCGAGGAAGCCGAGCGCGCAGGTCTTGTCTCCCGCATCGTGCCTGCCGCAGACCTGATCGAGGAAGCCGTCAAAACCGCCGAAGCCATCGCATCGAAATCCATGGCCGCCAACATGATCATCAAGGAATCGGTGAACCGCGCCTACGAGACCACCTTGTCGGAAGGCGTGCGGTTCGAACGGCGCATGTTCCATGCCTGCTTCGGCTCCCAGCACCAGAAGGAAGGCATGGCCGCGTTTTCCGAGAAGCGGAAACCCGAATTCGATAACGGCTAGGCGGGAGAACCTCCGCAGGATCAGGCCCCGGTTTCCGGGGCCTTTTCTTTTACCTGCTTCTTCGGGTTAGAATTCGGCGGAACGATCGGAACATCGTCATGCAAACAGTCGCCTAAGCCGCCTCGGTCGGGCATTCGGTCTGGTTTTCATACGACACCGGCGAGACCTGGAACCGGGCGCATACTAACACCGGCGGGATCTATAACGAATCCCGGTGCTGGTGCCTCTCTACCCACGCGGACCGGCCCGGGGAAGTGCTGTCCGGAACGGATATCGGTGTCTATCGGTGGGACCCGGCCGCGGCACGCTGGAATTACGTCGCCTCGCCGATGGACGGGATGCATATCCTGCAGATCGTCCAACATCCGCACGATGCAGATCTCATCGTCGCCGGTACCCGGCCTGCCGCGATCTATATTTCGGAAGACGGCGGCGCGACGTGGTGCAAGGCGCCGGTCGGCAATGCCTCCGAATGCGAATTCATCAATACGCCGCGGGTCACGTCGATCCAGTTCGACCCGGTGGACCGGGACACGATCTGGGCGACCATCGAAATCGATGCGATCTGGCGTTCCCGCGACCGGGGCCGCACGTGGCAACGCCTCGCCGACGGGCTGCGCACCGACGATGTCCACAATCTCGTCATCTTCGACGATTTGGGCAAACGGCGAATCCTCTGCTCGACCGAGCTTGGCCTTCACCGCTCCGACGATGACGGCGAAACCTGGACGTTCGTCGACGTGCCCCAGGCTCCCTGGCCCTATTTCCGCTGCATGGCGCGCCGCGCAGATAGCTCGGGCGTTATATTCCTCTCGGTGGGCGACCGGCCGTCCGGCGAAAGCGGCCTGCTGCTGCGCAGCCGCGACTGGGGCGAAACATGGGAAGATGCGGGCCTGCCGACACCGGTCAATTCGACCATCTGGTGGATCGGCACGAATGCGGCGAACCCGAAGCTGATTTTCTGTTGTACCATCATGGGCCAGATATTCCGGTCCACCGACGGCGGCGAGACCTGGATTCGGATGAAGCGGGAACTGGGCGAACTTCGCATGATTACATGGGCGCCCGCCCCGGCGGTGTAAGGTTTCGACCGATTGGGCCATTGGCAAAAACACAGCCGGTGCGATAGCTTCGAGACCGAGGACGTTATCCAGAACGTACCGCGTGTCACAGAAGCCGCCACAGCAATAGAATGAAAGACCGATGACCAGACAAACCCGCATCCCCTGCGTTATCCAGCGCGGCGGCACGTCAAAGGGACCATATTTCCTTACGTCGGATCTGCCGTCCGATCCCGAATTGCGGGACCGGGTTCTGCTCGCAATCATGGGCTCGCCCGATGCCCGCCAGATCGACGGGCTCGGCGGCGCCGACCCGCTGACCAGCAAGGTCGCAATCGTCAGTAAATCGGCCATGGACGGCGTCGATCTCGACTACCTGTTCTGCCAGGTGAAGGTCGACCAGCCGCTGGTCGATATCACGCCGAACTGCGGGAACATGCTGGCGGGCGTCGCGCCTTTTGCGCTCGAACACGGGCTGATCGCGGCACAGGACGGGCGGACCACGGTACGCATCCACATGGTCAATTCGTCGAACCTCTGCGATGTGCATATCCAGACGCCGGGGGGGATCGTTACCTATGAGGGCGATGCCCGCATCGACGGATCTCCCGGCACCTCTGCCCCTGTCCTGATCGACTTCCTCGATACCGCAGGATCCGCCTGCGGATCGCTGCTGCCGACGGGGAACGTGGTGGATGTCGTCGACGGCGTGAAAATCACCTGCATCGATAACGGAATGCCGGTGGTGCTGCTGAAGGCGCAGGATGTCGGCGCGACAGGATACGAGACGCGTGACGAACTCAACGCCGCCGAGGACGTGAAAAAGCGCATCGAATCCATTCGCATCCAGATCGGCGAAGCGATGAACCTCGGCGACGTCACCGAGAAGGTCGTCCCCAAGATGTGCCTCGTCTCCCCGCCGGTGAATGGCGGGACGATCAACACAAGGTGTTTTATTCCCCATGTTTGCCACGCCTCCATCGGTGTCCTCGCCGCGGTGACCGTCGGCACGGCCTGCGTGCTGCCAGGTTCGACCGCCTATGACATTGCCGAAGTCCCGGCGGGTGAGCCGAAGATGATTTCCGTCGAACACCCCTCCGGCGAATTCTCCGTAGAGCTTGAAACCGGCGCCCCCGTGGACGGTATTCCCCGGATCGAACGCGCCGCCCTGCTCCGCACGACTCGCCGCCTGATGGAAGGCAACGCCCTGATCCCGGCCGATATCTGGGATGGCCGAACCGGCCTTGTCGCGGACGCAGCGGAGTAGCCGGCAGAATGGACAGCACCGATATTATCGACCGGTTGAAACGGCTGGATACGCCCGCGGTCTCCGACGCGCTGGACCGCCTTGATATGCCGGGCTGTGTAACTCACCTGCACCGCCTGACAACCGAACAACGGATTGCCGGCAGGGTCCTGACGGTGAAACTGGGCACCGGCAAAGCGCTCGACGGACCGCCCCGTCACCTCTGCACCTCGGCGGTCGAGGCCGCCGGTCCGGGCGATATTCTGGTGATTGAGCAAAGATCGGGCATAGAAGCTGCCGGCTGGGGCGGCATCCTGTCGAACGGCGCAAAGGTTCGGGGCATTGCCGGCGTCATCTGCGACGGCCCGGTCCGCGATGTGGACGAGAGCCGCGATCTGGACTTTCCGGTCTTTGCCGAGCGCGCCATCCCGACAACCGCGCGGGGCCGCATCGTCGAGGAAGCCTTCAACGAACCTGTGACGGTCGGCAACGCGACCGTCACACCCGGCGACTACGTACTCGCCGACGGGTCCGGCATATGTTTTCTGGCGGCGGAGCGGGTCGAAGAAATACTCGAAGTCGGCGAAATGGTGGCAAAGCGCGAGGCGCTGATGACCAGGGCCGTCCTCGCGGGCGAGCCTATCAGCCAGGTCATGGGCGCCGACTACGAGGACATGCTGCGTAGGGACTAGGCTATCCCGCCTGTTTCCAGTGGGGCGGATAGGCGTTCTCATATCCCGGCAGATTTTCCATTTCCCGGCACCATCCGTCTATCGTCGGGAAATGTGTCCCGAGCGGATGAATGCCAAGTTCAAGTTCCGCCTCTGCTTCACGCGACGCCGCGCGCACCAGCTGCATGATCACCGGGTACAGGACCAGATCCGCGGCGCTCAGGGTATCGCCCGCCATCCAGGATGTTTTCGACAGACCGGCCTCGATCAGCGCAAGCTCGCCCCGCACCGTCTCTGCCGCCCCGGTAATTTGATCGGCGAAGTCCCTGCCCTTGCCGCGAAACAGCGGGCGGGAAATCTCGCCGACGGTGTCACGCAGGTTTCCGTCGCATTCGCAGATCGCCTGCCAGATGCGGGCGGTTTCGACCGGCGACCGCCCGAATAAAGGGGGCTCCGGATACCGGGCATCCAGATAGGACAGCACCGCAAGCGTCTCGCATACTGTCGTGCCGTCATCGACCAGCACCGGCACCTGACCGTGCGGATTGATTTTCAGATATTCGGGGCTGTTCTGTTCGCGCTTGGCGTTGTCGAGACGCCGCGGTTCATACGCGATCCCTTTGACTTCCAGCGCCAGCATATCGTCCAGCACGGCGGCGAGCCGGAAATGAAATAGAGTTCAGGCTGATTCATCGCAACGGGCACTCCCTTCAGGTATTACCGGAACAATCCGGCCAAGATCCCGCGCAGCCCGCAGGATACAAAATCGCGCTTGCCGAGCGCCACCCGCCCTGCGATCGGGTCACCCTTTCGCAACAGAACGAGCAGCCGGTCGGCGAGGCGCACGATGACGGCCGTTTCCATCGCCAGGCGCCGGTTCGTCAGTTGGCGGGACAGCGGGCGCGCCTGCTTCATCAGTTCTTCGCAGCCGTCGAGACACTGGTTGATCACCCGGCGCAGTCCCGGTGTCGCCGCGTCCCGGTCGAGGTCTTCCACCGCAACCCCCGCCGCCGCCATCCAGTCTCCCGGCAGATAGACGCGGTCCAGTTCGCGATAATCGTCCGCCAGGTCCTGAAGATGGTTCAGGACCTGTAGCGCGTTGCACAGCGCGTCGGACCCCGCGAATTTCGCATTGTCCTCTCCGTGCAGGTCGAGCAGGAAACGGCCGACGGGCGATGCCGACAGGGCGCAATAGCCCATCAGATCGTCCCAGCTTTCGTAGCGCTGTTTCACCGCATCCTGCTTGAACGCATGGATGAGATCGATCGCATGCTGCAACGGCACGCCGGTCGCCGCCGCGCTGCGGCGAACGGCGTAGGATTTTTCAAGCGCGGGGTCGTCCGCTATCTCACCGGTCAGCGCTCTCTCGAAACGGTCGAGGCGGGCGAGCTTGTCTTCGGGAGACAGCGCACCGTTATCGGCAATGTCGTCCGTCGCCCGGGCTAGTTCATAATAGGTCGCGACATGCGGGCGCAGCGCCCTCGGCAACAGAAAGGAGCCGACCGGGAAGTTCTCGTCGCCGGCGCCCTTGCCTGTCGGTGTTTCAATGCTGTCGGCGGCCACCTGCGTCACGTCAGTCCTGTATCCGAAATTGTGTCAATCTGCGCGGGCGATCTCGCCTACCGCACTCTCTGTCATGATGGGGCGTCTATCAAGTCCCGCAGCATTCACGGCCGGTATGTCCGCCCTTTCCAGGCACCGCCCTTCCCCTGCCAGTGGCGGCGGGCGGAATCGAGCGTCATCAGCGTATATAAAAGCCCCGCGATCGGCAGGGTTAAGCCGTACCACGGACTCAACCCGTAGCGGTAGATCGTCGGTGCATAAGCCCACCCCATGGCGAACCAGGCGGCCGCGGCGGCAACTGCCGCCGGCAATTCTCCCACCACGAGCGCCCAGACCACCAACACCGGCGGGGAAAGATAGAGAAAGAGCATCCCGATGACGGTGCCCAGCAGCGCGATCACGGAATAGTTCAGCTGGTGAAAAGCGGTCCGCGCCACCATCCGCCAGGTTTCGCCCAGAGTCCCATAGGCGCGGATACTGCGCGTCTCCGTGGCAAGCGCCAGCCTGATCCGGCCGCCGGACGATTTGATCCGCTGCGCCAGCGCACAATCGTCGATCAGTTCACTTGAAATCGCCTCAATGCCCCCGATCCGCGCAAGCGCGGATTTCCGGACAAGCATCGAGCCCCCCGCAGCCGCCGCGGTCTTCCGCGCGGGATCGTTTACCCAGGGAAATGGATAGAGCTTCTGGAAGAAAAACACGAAGGCCGGTATCAGCAACACATCCCACATCCGCTCGATCCGAAGCCGCACCATCAGGGAATTCAGATCGAGCCTCGCATGTTCGGCCCCCGCAACCAGTGACGCAAGCTCGCCCGGATGATGCGCGATATCGGCATCTGTCAGCCAGACGTATTCCGCCTGAATCCCGGCCTCCTCCGCCGCCGCCAGGCCCTGCGACACCGCCCACAGCTTGCCCGTCCATCCGGGCGGCGCGTCCCGCCCGCTGACCACCGTGACGCCCGAAATCCGCCGCGCCAGCTGCGCTGTGTCGTCATCGCTGCGGTCATCGACCAGAAAAACCCTGATATCTCCCTCGTAGTCCTGGGCGGTGATGGACGACAGAGCTTCTTCGATAACGTCGGCTTCGTTCCGCGCCGGTACCACCACCGCAATCGTGGGCCACCGGTCCGGCTGGAACTCGCCTTCCACCAGGCGCTGGTCGGCCCGCCAGAAATCGCCGCGGAGCGCCATCAATGCGCCCCAGGCGGCGAGCACGAGAATTGCGATATAGAAGAGTACGGGCGCCGCCAGTTCGGCATCGGCCGTCATCCCCGGGCCGGTCCGTCAGCCGTCGAAATATGTGTATCTGAGAGCGGCAAAGTTCCTACCATTGTTGTCGCGATCGAACGGGGCTGTGGTCGGGATCGGCGTGAATGCTTCAAAGCCGGAGACGGTCGTCATACCCGATAAGCGTATTCCTTGCCCGTATCCCGCTCGATATCGGGCGGATAGGAGGCGCGCTTGTCAGCGTAGTATTGTTCACGATGGTTGCCTTCCGACGCCTTGTTATAGGTCACGTAAAGCACGCGCCGCGAATCCGGCGTCAGGTTTGGAGCCGATCTGTGCGGCAGGTAGGAATCGAAAAACAGGACATCCCCCGGCTCGCCCGGATAGGGGACGAACTCCACGCCGTCGAGTTGACTGCCCTCAAGTGGTTCCCACAAATCACCGACCAGGGCCTCACGATGATCCCAATGGGCCAACTCCAGACAACCGTTTTCGACAGTTGCCCGATCGACGATAACCGTCGCGGTGATGTAGTGTTGCGCGTAGCGCTCCCACCCGGCCTGGGCATCCTGATGCGCCTCGAATCCGCCGCCGCCGGGCAGTTTGAAATTGATCTTTTCCTTGAACAGGACCGATCCCTCTCCGAACAGACGGCTGCAGGCCGATTTGAGATCATCGTCGAACAGCCTGGCAATCTCGGCATGATAGGGGATGAAATTTTCCACCCGGTTGAGCACCCGCTTACCCGGTTCCGATAACGAGTTTTCGAAATACATCATGTGCCGGCCGGGTGTCTCCGGCCAGTTCTGTATGTCGCTCACCCAGCGGGTAATCTTCTTCATCTGCCCGGCATCGTACACCCCGCGGACGACCAGAAAGCCCTTACGGTGCCAGTCTTCCAGCATTGCGTCGGTAATAACATCTGCCTTCATGGCGTTCACCAGTAAATAAGTCCGTCTTTCGTGTCTATAACCTGAATCAATCCCCCGTTATAGGCGGTCATCGCGTCCGCACCGCGGCATTGATTCGGTGTAGGATAGTCAAGGTCTGATCAAAACAATCGGGAAGTATCGTGGATATTCTGACGTGGATAATTCTGGGCTTGGTCGCCGGGTTGATCGCCAAGTTCGTCATGCCGGGTAACGATCCGGGCGGGCTCGTCGTAACGATCATCGTCGGTATTGCCGGTGCGGTTATCGGCGGATTCGTCGCGAGCGCACTCGGGTTCGGCGCGGTCAGCGGCGTCAACCTCCGGTCGGTCGTCATCGCAGCCATTGGCGCATTTGCCTTGCTGTTTGCCCTCAGGATGCTGAAACGGCGCTAGTCGCGTCGCTGAGAACCGGCTTGCCCGGCCGTTTTCCGCCCTATTCGTCGCCGCGGACAGCTTCCCCCAGCGCCCGGTCCCGGGCAGCCTGGTTTTTTCCGCTAACCGTAAACATCGCGTGCGCGATGCAGCCGATCCAGATCACAAATGTAATCCCGTTGGCCAGGCCGAGTGTGCCGATGAAAATCAGCAGACCCAGAACCAGAAGGATCAGGTTGAAAATCGCCTGAAAAGGCCTGCCGCACAGTAACACCGACAACGGCGGCAGAATAATGGCAACCAGATAAAGCACTTTAAATCCCCTGTTCAGAGCGTTTGACTGTTATAAAGCATCCGGTGAATCGGCGCATGTGTTCATAGGCGCCGGTTGCGTGATATATATTTGTTTCAAGGGCTTGGACCGGTACCCGGGCCGTCCTATATCAATTGCTAATGTTGGTTGCCCGGCACTCCCGGGCATTTTTTAAAAGGAAACGTTGTGGGCGTTCCATTTTCCCAGCAGGCCCGTGTCGGCGCATATGTGGTCAAACAGCACCTGAAAGGCGTCAAGCGGTATCCGCTCGTCCTGATGCTGGAGCCGTTATTCCGGTGCAACCTAGCCTGCGCCGGCTGCGGAAAAATCGACTACCCGAGCGAGATCCTGAACAAACGCATCTCCGTCGAAGACGCCATCAGCGCCGCCGAGGAATGCGGGGCGCCTGTGGTCTCCATCGCCGGCGGCGAGCCGTTGATCCACAAGGAGATCGATCAGATCGTCTCCGAACTGATCAAGCGCAAGAAATTCGTCTATCTCTGCACCAATGCGCTATTGCTGGAAAAACACCTCGACCGTTTCACCCCGTCGAAGTTCCTGACGTTCTCGATCCATCTGGACGGCGAAAAGGCGGAACACGACGCAGCGGTCTGCCAGGACGGCGTTTACGAAAAAGCGGTCGCGGCGATTGCCGCGGCGAAGGCAAAAGGATTTCGGGTAAACGTCAACTCGACCCTGTTCGATAATGCGACTTCTGAAGGCGCCGCCCGCTTCTTCGACACCGCGACCGGTCTCGGCGTGGACGGTATCACCGTGTCGCCCGGTTTTTCCTATGAACGCGCGCCCAACCAGGAACACTTCCTGAACCGCAAGCGGACCAAGGAGCTTTTCCGCGGCATCTTCGAGCGCGGCAAGGGCAAGAAATGGCCGCTGTCTCATTCGTCGATGTATCTCGATTTCCTGGCCGGCAATCAGGACTACCGTTGCACGCCCTGGGGTAACCCGACGCGCACTGTTTTCGGCTGGCAGAAGCCCTGCTACCTGCTGGGCGAAGGCTATGTAAATACGTTCCGCGAACTGATGGACGATACTGACTGGGAGCTATACGGCACCGGCAATTACGAAAAATGCGCCGATTGCATGGCCCATTGCGGCTATGAAGCAACGGCGGTGGCGGACATGGTCTGCAAGCCCTGGAAAGGGCTGAAGGCCGCCATTGCCGGTATCAAGACGCAGGGCGACATGGCTCCCGAAATTCCGCTGGAGAATGCCCGAAAAGCCGATTTCGTCTTTGAAAAGGTGGTCGAGGATCAGCTCCGCCGCGCGGAGATGCATGCGACCGGCGCCGAAGGCACCGACGCGGATTCCCGCGCCGCCTGATACGGCCGGCAATCAGATCGGCTAGCCCTCTATCAGTCCCCAGACGAGCTGGACCTCCATCAGGGCGATCACGCCGATGATGACGAGGTTGAACACGCGGGCGCTCACCCTTTTCGTCATCCGCATGCCAAGCGGGATAAAGATCATCACAGGGATAATGGCCAGCAGTCCCTGGATGATGCGTTCCTGGTCGTAGAGTCCCGCGACGCCGATCCCGATTACGTGGGTAACCGCGATCGACATGAACAAAAGCGACGTCGCAAAGACATAGGTTTCCTTCACGAAGCCCCAGGCATGCGCCCAGGTCGCGATGAACGGCCCGGACATGCCGGTCGCGCCCTGACAGATGCCGGCACCCGCCGCTATCAGCGGCGAGAGCACGTTGGCAAGCCTGCCTTCAGGTTCGATCTTGAGATTGAACAGAACGGTCAGAAGATAGAACGCAATCCAGACGGTCAGCACGATGGTCAGCGAGCGCTCATCCAGGTTGGCGAGCACCCAGGTGCCGAGCGCAACACCGATGGCGGCGGCAATCAGCGGTGGCCAGACCTGCGGGATTTCCGTGATCCGGTGCCGCAACATCCATACGATCTGGACATTCGAAAACGCCACCGGAATCGTCGTGACGACGATCGCATGCTCGACGCCGAAAAACACAGCAAGGATCGCAATACTCAGCGGCGGCAGGCCGAGGCCCGTCATGCCCTTGGCGAACGACCCGACTGCCAGGGTCGCGAAAATGATCAGCAGAGCTTCAGGTGTCAAAGTCCCAGGCCTTCCCAGACAAGTTTAATTTCCATCACAACGATCACGGCGACAACGGCGCCGGTAAAGACCTTGGGACTGACAGAACCCATAACCCGCATTCCGAGCGCCTGAAAGACAAAAAGCGGTATCAACGCAAGGCACCCTTCGACAAGCCGCTGGAACGTAAACATGCCGAAACCGAGCATCGCGATTATCTGTATCAGGTTGAACAGACCGAATAGCAGGCCGTTATAGAAAACATAGGCCTCCTTCTTCAGCCGGAAGGACAGGATCAACGTCGAGAAAAGGGGACCCGAGACGCCCGCCGCGCCCTGCACGAACCCGCCGAGCATGCTGGCGCCGGGCGTCGCGATGCGGCCTATGCGCCCATCGAGGCGAAAAGACGGGTTGAACAGCAGAAGCGCCAGAAAACAGGCGACGGCGACGGCCAGCAGCAGGATGGTTAGCCTGTCGTCGGCGGAATCCAGGAACCATACCCCGGCAATCGTCATCAGGGCGGCGGGGATAATCATGTCATAGCGCAGGGTCATCGACCGCGCCTCGGTCCTGTGACGCCAGACCAGCCACACATTGGAAACGAGGCCCGGAATCTGCATCACGACGATGGCATGCTCAGCGCCGAGGAAACTGGCCATGAAGGGCACCGCGACAAGCGGTAGCCCCATACCGGTCAGTCCCTTGACAAAAGCGCCAAGGGCCAGCCCGAAACAGATTATCGAGAGGGAGTAAAGATCGAGACCGAATTCCACCTGCGAACCATGCGCCTGCCGAAGCGCCCGATCAATCGGTCAGAACGGACATGCCCGAATCGACCCGCCTAGTCCGAAAGCCCGTCAGACACTTCCACGTTTTCGGGTTTCAGCTCCAGCCCGGATGCCGCCGCCTGCAGCGACAGCAGCGCCGCGAAGTCTTCTTCGGTATATCCGTTGC
>JAYOMI010000014.1:7804-19417 GCA_038120765.1 Rhodospirillaceae bacterium | reverse complement strand
ATCAGGGACTGGACGATCTCCCGCGCGGCCGCTGTCACCGGCATCGGCACCCCGTTGGCGCGCGCAGCCGCCAGGCCGAGATCCAGGTCCTTCAGCAGAAGCTTCGGCGTAAACGTGACCGAATAGTCCAGGTTCACCAGCGAACCGGTCTTGTAGCGCGAGAACATGGATCCCATGACGCTGTTATTGAGAAAATCGAGGAACGCATGACGCGGCACGCCCGCCTTTTCGGCAAGCACCGTGATTTCAACCATGTTCTGGATGACCACGCCGAGGAACACGTTGTGGCAGATCTTGATGAATCGCGACAGTTCGCCCTCGCCGACATAGGACGATCCGCGCCCGATGGCGTCCAGATAGGGCCGCGCCTCGTTATAGGTTTCTTCCGGCCCGGAGACGGCGAAGGTCAGCTTGCCGGCCTTCACCACCTTGGCATTGCCCGAAACCGGCGCGGCCAGCATGGGAATGCCCATTTCAACCGCCGCCGCGCGCACCTTGGCGGAGGCTTCTTCGTCCACAGAGGTGGAATCGATCAGCATCTTCGGCTTGGTGGCCTGCGCAAGAACGCCTGACTCGCCCAGGGTCACCTCGACGAAATCGGCAGGCCCGCCAACCATCGTGTAAACGATATCGCAACCCGCAAGTTCGGCCGGGCTGTCGACAACTTTCGCGCCGTATTCGGCAAGCGGCTCGGCCTTCGCCCGGGTGCGGTTCCAGACGGATACGTCCGCGCCGCCCTTCAACAGGCGGTACGCCATCGCATATCCCATGCGCCCGGTGCCGATCCAGCCGATTTTATGCTTTGTGAGATCCTGTTCAGCCATTTACCGCCCCTTCACGACCGCTGTCGTTTTATTGATGCCAGATACGTTATGTGCAATCGTTTGCACAGTGAATGCTCACTTTACCGTCAGCACAGCCGGGATGGCAAGTGGATGCCCATCCTGTTACGCATGGCAAACCCCTTCCGGAAACATTCCGGGGGAACATTCCGGGAGACGAATTTGTCGAGCCGCAGCCGGGTAACGATCAGAGATGTCGCAGAGCGCGTCGGGGTACACCCGTCGACGGTCTCCCGCGTCCTGAATCCCGCGACACGCGGCCGTATCACGTCCGAGATCGTGTCCAGGGTGAACGAAGCCGCAGCGGAACTCGGATACCGGCCGAACCAGGCGGCACGCGGCCTGCGGACCAACCGGACCCACACCATCGGCGTGCTCATACCCGATATCACCAACCCCCTGTTCCCGCCGATCATCCGCGGGATAGAGGACGGGCTGGGCGCAAACGGATACACCGCGATCCTCGGAAACACGGACAACATCGCGGAGCGGGAAACCGACGCCGTCGCGACGATGCGCGCGCGCCAGGTCGACGGGCTGATCCTGGCGACCGCCCGGCGGGACGATCCTATCGTCGCGGAATGCATCACGGACGGCCTGCCGCTTGTTCTGGTCAATCGTACCGCCGATACCGACGGCGTGTCTTCCATCGTCAATGACGACGCGCTCGGCATCGCGCTCGCCGTCCGGCACCTGAAGTCGCTCGGACATACCCGGATCGCCCATATCGCCGGACCGCGCAGCCTGTCGACGGGCGAGGCAAGGCGGCACAGTTTCCTCGATGTCATGAAATCGGAAAATCTGGACTGTGACGCGGCGCTCGTGGCCGAAACCAGGGCATTTTCCGAAGACGAAGGCCTGCGGGCCTGTGCCGAGCTGATCGCAAAAAACCTGAAATTCACCGCCGTCGTCGCGGCAAACGACCTGATCGCGCTGGGCGCCTACGAAGCGATCGCCGATGCCGGGCTGACGTGCCCGGAGGATATCTCCATCACCGGGTTCAACGACATGCCTTTCGTCGACCGTCTGACGCCGCCATTGACGACCGTGCGCATCCCCCACTACGAGCTTGGCCGCGAAGCGGGCCGCCGGCTGATCGAACTGATCGAAACACCGGACTCTCCTGCCCGCGCAACGACGTTGCGCCCGGAGTTGATCATCCGCGGCTCGACCAAAGCGATCTGAGACCCTGCATACCGCAGATTTCGGAGATTTCTCCCGACATACCGAATGCCGGTATACCGGTTCCCGGAAATGGTATCGAAAAACAGGCGGGATCAGCTGAGAACGGCCGTCCAGTCCTTCGTCTGGAGTATCTCGCGCACCCGGTTCAGGAACGCCGCCGAATAGGCGCCGTCGATGGCGCGGTGGTCGAAGCTCTGGGCCAGCACGCCGACCGGGCGGATGCCGATGGTATCGCCCTCGTCCGTCTCGATCACGACGGGTTTCTTGGTGATCCCGTCGGTCGACAGGATCGCGACCTGCGGCTGGTTGATGATCGGCGCCGTGATCATGGTGCCGAAGACGCCCGAATTGGAAATCGTGTAGGTACCTTCGGTGAAGTCGTCGGGTTTCAGCTGGTTGGTGCGTGCCCGTTCCGAGACGTCGCGGATGGCGCGTGCCAGTTCCTGCAACGTCATGCCATCTGCATCCTTGATGACCGGCGCGACAAGACCGTCAAAATCAAGATCGACCGCAATACCGAGATTGACCCTGCGGAAAACGACAAGGTTTTCCCCGTCGATCGCGCCGTTGACGCGGGGAAAGTCGCGGATTGCCTCGCACACCGCCTTGGCGATGAACGGCAGATAGGTGAGCGAAAAGCCCTCCCGTTTCTTCCAGGCAGCGGAAATGCCGGTCCGGGCGCGGGCGACGCGGGCGAAATCCGCCTCGACGGCCTGCAATACATGCGGGCTGGTCGCCTTGGACCGCACCATATGCTCCGCCGTCAGTTTGCGCAGCTTGTTGAACGGGATCACTTCTGTGTCGTCCGCGGAATAGGACAGCGGCGGCGCCGGGATTCTGCGGCCGGGCGCGCGTGTCGCGCCTGATTCGAGATAGGCCAGCACGTCCTTTTTCTTGATCCGGCCCTTCAGCCCCGAGCCTGCGATCGCCGTCGGTTCCAGGCCATGCTCGGCGACAAGGCGGCGAACGGCAGGCGATAGGGGATTGCCGTTGGCATCGCGGTTGGCCGCTTTGACGGATTGCGACCGGACGGCGGCAACATCCGCTTTCGCGATCTCGGCTTCCGCCCGGACGGCGGCGGGGGCCGCGGCCTTCGCCTCGATCACCTCGCCCTCGCGGACGATGATCGCGACGACCTCGCCGACCGGCACCGTGGTCCCCGCATCGACGCGGATTTCCAGCAGAGTGCCTTCCGCCGGGGCGGGCACTTCCATTTCGACCTTGTCGGACGAAACGTCGAACAACGGCTCCTTCGTGGACACCGCATCGCCGATTGATTTGTGCCAGACCGACACCGTGCCTTCCGACACGGTCTCGCCAAGCTGGGGCATGATCACATCCATCGAATGTCTTCCCCCGCCCTCAATCTATCTTCTCGACGATTTCGCGGACGATCCGCTCCGCCGAGGGCATGGTCGCGTCTTCAAGCGCATCCGCTGCCGGCAGCGGAATATGCGGCGTGGTGATCCGGATGATCGGCCCGTCGAGGTCCCAGAATATCTCGTCGGCGACGATGGAAGCGATTTCAGCCCCCCAGCCGCACAGCCGCGGGTTTTCCTCGACCGTCACCAGGCGTCCGGTCTTTGTGACCTCGCGCAGGATGGTCTGGGTGTCGAGCGGCACCAGCGAGCGCACGTCCACAACGGTCGCCTGGATGCCATGCTTGTCCGACAGTTCCTCCGCGGCTTTCATCGCCCGCGGCACCATGGCGGCAAGGGCGACGATGGTGACGTCCCCGCCGTCGCGCAGCACCTTGGCCGTGCCGAGCTCGTCGACCAGTTCGCCGTCGGGCACGAAACCCTTTACCGGATAGAGCGATTTCTGTTCGAAGAACATCACCGGGTCCGGATCGCGGATCGCGGCGGCCAGCAGGCCCTTCACGTCGGCGGGGCTGGAGGGTGCGACGACCTTCAGGCCCGGCACCATCATCGCCCAGTTCTCGACCGACTGCGAATGCTGCGCGCCGAAACGCGAGCCCCCGCCATTGGCGGTGCGGATCACCAGCGGCATCGACATCTGGCCGCCGGTCATATACCGCGCCTTGGCGATTTCGTTCGCGACCAGATCCCAGCACACGGCGAGAAAGTCGGAGAACATGATCTCCGCGATCGGCCGCAGCCCGGTCATGGCAGAACCCATGGCCGCCCCGAGAATAGCCTGTTCCGAGATCGGCGTGTCGCGCACGCGCTCCGGGCCGAATTCCTTGAACAATCCGACGGTCGCCTTGAACACGCCGCCGGCCGCGCCGATATCCTCGCCGAGAAACACCACGTTTTCGTCGCGGCGCATTTCCTGGGCGATGGCCTCGGCCACCGCCTCGCGATAGGTCAGTTCCGCCATGCCGTGCCTCCATCAGCCCAGACATCGACATCGATCAGCTCCAGCCCGGGCGGCGGCGAGGCCTTGGAAATCTCGGTCGCTTCATCGACCTGCGCCAGCACCTCGGCATCCATGCCGTCGATCACGTCCTTGGAAATACCGAACTCGGCCAGGCGCTCGCGATAGCGCGGCACAGGATCTTTTTTCAGCCATGCCTCAAGCTCGCCCGGCGGTCGGTAATCGCCGGGATCGGCGCGGCTGTGGCCGGAATGACGATAGGTCAGGCATTCGATGAGCGACGGCCCGTCCCCTGCCCGCGCCTTGGCAAAGGCCGTCTGCGCGGTGCGGTAGACTTCATCGGCATCGTTGCCGTCGATTACGATCTTGGGCAAGCCGTAGGATGCCGCCCGGTCACCCGCCGGATTGTGTACCGCGGTCACGTCGTGGATCGGCGTGTATTCCATGTAGAGATTATTCTCGCAGACGAACACCACGGGCAGCTTCCAGACTGCGGCCATGTTCAGCGCCTCGTGAAATGCGCCGATATTCGTCGTGCCGTCGCCGAAGAAACAGACCGATACCTGGCCGGTCTTCTTGTACTGGGCCGTCCACGCCGCCCCCATGGCGATCGGCAGATGCGCGCCGATGATCGCGTAGGAGCCCATGGCGCCGTGCTCGACCGAGGTCAGGTGCATGGAGCCGCCCTTGCCCTGCAGCAGGCCGCATTCGCGGCCCATCAGTTCGCCCAGCACGCCTTCCATCGACGCGCCGCGTGCCAGCGTATGGTGATGGCCGCGATAGGTGCAGAACGACCAGTCGTCCTTCTGCATCGCGGTGGCGAACCCGGCGGCCACGGCTTCATGGCCGAGCGCCAGATGGGACGTGCCCTTGATCAGGTTCTGCAGGAACAGATCGTAGGCCCGCTGTTCCACATGGCGGATTTCCAGCAGCGATCTCCAGATTGCCAGGCGTGTGTCCTCACCGATGTCGTCATTGGCCAGCGCGGTTCCTGCTTTTGCCGCGCGTTTCGGCGCGGCTTTCGCGCGCGCCTTAGCGGGCGTTTTTCCCTTCGCTGCGGCTCTTGGTTTTGTTGCCACGTGTCCGTTTCCCTGTCTGGTCGTCCGTTCATTGTCACCCCGGCCTTGTGCCGGGGTCCAGAGCTGCCGCCCGGTTGCCTGCCAAAAGAACTGGATCCCGGCACAAGGCCGGGATGACACCCGGGATGTTCTAGCGCTCAGTACTTGTTCGAAATCGGCAGGTCTTCCGCCGGGTAGAGGCTGATGATCTGCGGCCCGTCGGGGGTCACGACCATTTCCTCCTCGATGCGCGCCGCGGAGAACCCGTCCGTCGCCGGGCAATAGGTTTCCAGCGCGAACACCATGCCGGTCTTGATCTCCATCGGGTCGTCCATCGAACACAGGCGCGAAATGATCGGGCGTTCGTGAATGGCGACGCCGAGACCGTGGCCGAACTGCAGCGCGAAGGCTTCCATCTCGTCGGAAAAGCCGAATTCCTCGGCCTTGGGCCAGACGGCGGCTATCTCGTCGGTCGATACGCCGGGACGCACCAGGTCGATCGCGGCATCGATCCATTCGCGGCACTGCTTGTAGGCATCTTCCTGCACGTCGGTCGCCCGGCCCACGTTGAAGGTCCGGTAATAGCAGGTGCGGTAGCCCGAATAGGAATGCAGGATATCGAAAAACGCCTGGTCGCCGGGGCGCACCATGCGGTCGGTGAAGTTGTGCGGATGCGGGTTGCAGCGCTCGCCGGAGATCGCGTTGATCGCCTCGACATCGTCGGAGCCCATTTCGTAGAGCATCTCGTTCGCCTTCGCGACGATATCGTTTTCGCGCACGCCCGGTTTCAGCTCCTCGCCGATCATGTGATAGACGCCGTCGACCATGGCGGCCGCCTGGTTGAGCAGCACGATCTCGTCGATGCTCTTGATCTCGCGCGCATCCAGCATGACCTGTTGCGCATCGCGCACCTCGATCCCCTCGGCCTGCAGCGCCAGCATCATCGGCGGCTCGCAGATATCGACGCCGAGCGGCATGTCGGCGAGGCCGTTATCCACCAGCATCTGCTTGATTTCCCTCGCGGCGCTGTCCATCAGGCCCGCCGACGGCGGGACCGTGCCGCGCAGGCCGAGCATGCCCGCATGGCAGTGATCGGTCGGCAGCCACGGGGCGTGCAGGCGGTGATGGGCGGCGGCGGAACCGAAATCCCACAGATGCGGGTCCTGCCCGCCCATCAGCATGGCATAGCGCGCAACCTTGTCGCGCGACCATTCGCCGATGACAGTGGATGTCAGGTAGCGGATGTTGTTGTTGTCAAAGCACA
Source organism: Rhodospirillaceae bacterium (assembly GCA_038120765.1). Taxonomy (GTDB): domain Bacteria; phylum Pseudomonadota; class Alphaproteobacteria; order MPNO01; family UBA830; genus CAXBCP01. The sequence continues at coordinate 12,731 of JAYOMI010000014.1, read as the reverse complement.
GGATCGCGCCCAGATCGGAATTCGCCAGCGCTTCCTGCGCCCGCGCAAGGCGGTATTTGTGCAGCCGCGCGAAATCCACCCGCTTCTCGAAATCGACCGCCGAATGCCCCGGCGCGGGAATCGCCCGGTCCCACCGGTAATGGGGGTTCAGGTCTTCATTGCCTGAAAAAGCACTGGTGTCGGACGTATCCTGCGGCATGGTGGTCTCCCTGTTCCATCGACATCCCGGCGGCGCGCAGTGCGCCCGGCCGGCGGGGGTCTCAGCCCCTTTTGGCGGTAGTTTACACCGTCTGTTTTACATGTCCCGGGGAAACTGTGCAATCGTTTGCACACCCCGACCACAGAATCCCTTCCGGCATCGCCCGCGATGTGACAGGCCGGCCTCGTAAAAGCCCTCCGTCACACGGCTAAGATGATTAGACGCCTCCCTTTTTTTGCTCCGCCCCCCGGCAGTTCTTCGCTAAAGTCCAATTTGCGACCCCCGACCGAAACAGATGTGCCTGAAAGGCATCGGCGGCCGGGGTAGATGGAGGAAACTTTTAACAAGGAGGAACACCCCGATGGGTATCGTATCTATCAGGACAACGGGCGCGATGGTCGCCACGGCGGCGGCGCTGCTGCTGGGATCTGCGGCGGCGCAGGCGGACGCGGTGGCGGATTTCTACACCGGCAAGCAGGTCAGAATCCTCGTCGGTTACGGCGCGGGCGGCGGATATGACACGGTGACGCGACTGGTCGCCAAGCACCTGTCGAAACATATTCCCGGCAACCCTACCGTGATCGTCCAGAACATGACCGGCGCGGGCTCGATGAAGGCGGCGAATTTCGTATTCAACGCGGCACCGAAGGACGGCACGACGCTCGGCGTGTTTGCCGCGTCTACCGCGCTGGAGCCGTTATTCGGCAACGACAAGGCCAAGTACGACCCGCGGAAGTTCGCGTGGATAGGCTCGATGCACCAGGACACGGCCAGCCTCGGCATCTGGAACGGCGGCGGCCAGAATATCGGCACGCTCGACGATATCCTCGAGATGCAGAAAAAAGGCACGCTGAGGGAAATCGTCTTCGGCGCGACCTCGCCCGCCGCCATCACCAGCCAGCATCCGCTGGTGCTGAAGAACTATTTCAACCTGCCGATCAAGGTCATCTACGGCTACAAGGGCACCAAGGGCGTCAGCCTCGCCATGCAGCAGGGCGAGGTGGTCGCGATGGGCGGGATGTTCGAATCCTCAGTGAAGGGCGCGTTCCGCCGCCACGTGGAAGCCGGGAACCTGAAGGTATTCGTCCAGTTCGGGCCGGACAGGGCCGTGCCCTACTTCAAGGACGCCACCCGGATCTACGACCGGCTGAAATCGCCGGAGGACCGCCAGGTGATGGACCTGATCTTCCGCCAGACCCAGCTTGCCCGCCCGCTCGCCGCGCCGCCCGGCACGCCCGCCGACCGCGTCGCTGCGCTGCGCAAGGCCATGCTGGCGGCAATTGCCGATCCCGAACTGGCGACCGATGCGGAAAAGCTGAAGATCGAGTTCGCTCCGCTGTCGGGCGACGAAGCGCAGGCGTTGCTCGAAAAGTTCTATGCCACCCCGCCGGCGCTGATCAAAAAAGCCATGGCGCTGATCGGCCGGAAATAGGCGTTTTCTGCGATGATGGAGGCGGGTTTCGGCCCGCCTCTTTTCTTTCTTCTTTCGTTTCTGCGCGGATCAGCGGTCGTTGAGCGTCCAGTTATAAGCGTCGTCATCGGGGCTGGCGCGCCCCTTGAGACGCCCCGCACGGGCCGGGGAGGCGACGCGGCGGATATGGTCCAGAACCCCTTTCTCGGTCCCGCCGAAATCCTCTTCGAACCATTCATAGATGCTTGAGACCACGATGCGGCCGTCGACCACGGACACGCCGCGCGGATGGTTCACGAAGCGCTCCGCCATCTCGTCGAGCAGGGTTTCGCTGTTCTGCGCCGTCAGCGCCACCGGCGGCAGATCGGGGCAGCCGATAGACGCGCAGTTGACCACATAGTGGATGCGCGGGTCCTTCCAGATCGGGCGCAGGATGCGGTGCTCGATATCGTCGAGGGAAATCTTCTCGCCCTCCACGGTGACCAGCTTCGCGCCCCACGGCCCGTCGGCGAAGAAGCCGGGCGAGATATCGATATCGCGGATTGACTCCACGGGATAGTGATCGAGAACCACCTTCACCGTCAGCGCATTGTAGAAATTCACCCAATAGGCAAACTGTTCGCGCCGGTTGAACCGGCTGATCGGCGTCGCCTCCAGCCGGGCAATATATTTCTGCAGGAGCCCCAGATGGGCCGTCCTGACGCCCCCGTAGTCGAAGCGCGTCACCCCGTCTGTCGAGGGACGCGCATAGGCACCGATCAGCTTCGTCCAGTCGGCATGGTCGATCTGCGCATTGGAAGCCGGATCGTGCTGGCCCCAGCGCGCCCACAGATCGGCTTTCGGCGCCGCCAGGGAGGCCGAGGCCGAGACCAGCAGGAGTGCACCTGCGACGCAGGCGGCCGGGATCACTCTGGTAAAGGGGGGTGCCGGGGCGGGGCGGGGCGCAGTCAGCGGATGTTTCCTCCTCTTTTACCGTCAGTTATCGCTGAACGTCAGGGCGGCGATGGTCCCGTCGGCGATGCTTTCGGTACCGTCGGAATCCCCGGATATCGCGATGACCGAGGGTTTGGGCGCCTCCTCTCCGAAAGCGGCGCGGTAATCCTTCGCGCTATCGATCTTTTCGGTGAACCATTCTCCCGTCGGTGCGCCGACGCCGCGCAGGATCACCATCACGCCGCGGTCTTTCATATGGGGATTCGGAAACATGCGGCCGGCAGCCGACTGTCCGCCCCAGATATAGGTAAGGCAACGGTGGTCCCGGCCGAAGCCTTCGACATCGGGCCCCACCGCACTGGTCACCCAGTCCATGAAGCCGGCCTTGCGTCCCTTCATCTTGAAACACAGATGGATGGCGAGCGGTCGGTCGCCGTCGCGGCGGGTCAGGTCGGTCGGCGGCGGCGCCTTGTCCACCCGCCAGCGCCAGGTCAGATAGCGCCGCCCGGCTTCTTCCGGCCCGAGCGTCCGGTACATCACGGCGCTGCTGTTATCCGACTGGACATCTATCCCGCCGTCGGCAGCGCTGACAAAGCGCGTCGGCGCGATGCCCGGGAATTCGACAACCTTCCACCCCTCGATCCCGGTCGCGGTCGATCCCGCCGGGGCGCCGAAAACCAGAACGGCACACGCCAGGGCCGCGGCGGAAAGCCCGCGCCGTTTTCTAACCCGGTTCTGTGCGAAACCCATGACGCGCCTGCCCTCTGCCGGCGAAATGACGGTTCTGTCCATTCTGTTCATACGCAGAAGATAGTGTCGCCGGACGTCACCGCCAAACAATTGAAGTCACAAAAGCGTTAGCCGTCTACCTTTTGGCGCGCTTGAGATCGAGCAACGGCGTCCCGTAGAGGCAGTCCAGGCCGACAACCTCCAATTCACCGTTCCCGACGCGCAGGATTTCAACCTTCTGCGCAGCGATCGGATTGGGGCGCGGCTGCGTCCGCAGGCTGAAGACGCCGACCGGCCTGTCGCGCACGCCCTCCCGGACGGGGAGCTGGATCATGTCCCGCCGGGCGCGGTGGAACCAGTACAGCACCAGCGCCTTCCCGCCCGGCTCGAACCCCGCGAGGCCGGGCGCGAATTCGGGCGCGAGCCGTATCGTGCAGGGCAGGAATTCCTGCTTGTTGTGGCGGTTGGGGCAGTCTTCCATCCGCTTGTACGGCGTCTCGATCGTCCCGATCACCGTGCAGGAGACGGCGTCCCCGGGCTGCGGCGCATCGTCTTCGGTGTAGACGGTATAAGCAGGGGTGTCGGCCATGATGTCTCCGGCGCCTACCCGAGATCCGGCACCCGGCGATGACCGGTCGCCTGCTCGTAGGCATAGGCGTATTTGAGCATGTCGGCATCGCTATAGGGGCGTCCCAGGAACGTAATGCCCGCCGGCAGGCCGGCCGGCGTAAACACGGCGGGCACGACGACCGACGGCACGAATATCAGATATGTGTTCAGATGCGGTGCCCCTTTCTGGTCGGTAAACGGCGGGGCGATACCGTCCGCGATCAGCGTCGGCGTGTGCTCCACCGCCTTGTGGACGATGGCATCGAGACCGTGGCTTGCCATCGTGTTCAGGAACACGGTCATGAAATCGCCGCGCGCCTTCTGGTAGGCCGCATATTCTTCGGGCGTGGCGCTTCCCGCCCAGCGTGTCTTCACGCCGTTCGTCACCTGCGCGTATAACGGCGACGCCATGGCCTCTTCCTTGGACGCGAAGGGAGAATTCGCGCTGCCGGCAGCGTAATCCCGGAAGGACTGGTCGTCGCCGACCGTGTCCCAGGCGCGCTTCGAGAGATATTCCAGCATGTCGGGAATCTCGATCGGATCGACGATCTCCGCCCCGGCGGCCGCCATGTCTTCGACCGACTTGTTGAACAGGGCATCGACCTGTTTGAAGTCGTCGGAATCAGGTTCCGAATGATATCCCATCACCGTGCGCAGGATGCCGATACGCTTGCCTTTGAGCCCGTCTGCGGAGAGACCCGCCGCATAGCTGTCGGCCTGGTTGCCGACGCCATGCGCCGTGATCGGATCGTTGGGGTCGTACCCCACCATGACGTCGAGCAGCTTCGCGCAATCCGTCACGGTGCGCGCCATTGGCCCGAGCGAGCCGTAGATCGACGGCCAGCCCGCGTAGACACCGCCGCGGCTCACCAGACCGGCCGACGGACGCATCCCGGCGATCCCGTTCCAGATCGACGGCCGGCGGATAGAGGCAAATCCCTCCTGCCCGATTGCCGCCGCGCAGAAATTCGCCGAGGCCGCGGCACCGGAGCCGCCGGAGGACCCGCCCGCCGTGCGGTCGAAATCGTAAACGCAGCGTGTCGAGC
>JAYOMI010000014.1:0-7794 GCA_038120765.1 Rhodospirillaceae bacterium | reverse complement strand
ATTTCACCCAGCGTGGTCTTGGCGATAAAAATCGCGCCGGCTTCGCGCAGCTTGGCCGACACGAAACTGTCGCGCCCGGGCATGTGATCCTTGAACAGCACCGACCCCATGGTGGTCGGCATTTCCTTGACGTCCCCCTGATCCTTCATGGCGAGGGGAATTCCGTGCAGCGGTCCGACCGGGCCGGACCTGGCGAACGCTTCATCCAGCGCATCGGCCTGCGCGAGCGCTTCCGGGTTCGTTGAAATCACCGAATTGATATTGGGGCCGTTGCGATCGAGTTTTTCGATCCGGTCGAGGTAGAATTCCACCAGTTTCCGCGCCGTGAGCGTTCCCGCCGCATAGGCTGCGTGAATATCGGCAATCGTCGCATCGATGATGTCGAAGTCAGTCGCTGTCGTCATTTCAGTGTCCTTTTGAACCGGCTGTTTCTGTCAGATTGCCATCTATCCCTGGATCATCGCAAAACTTTTGCCGCTGCGCAAAATATCCCGTCATTTCGCTGCAGCAGCAGGAATTATGCCCGTTCGCCGAGCTCTATCATGTAGCCGTCGGGATCCTTGACGAAAGCGATGACGGACGCGTTCGGCCCGCCATGTTTCAGCGGTCCCGGCGGGCGCGGGATCTCCATCCCTTCGGCCTTTATCTTTTCGCACAAGCCGTAGATATCGGGCACGCCGATGGCGATATGTCCGAAGCCCTCGCCCTTGTCGTAATCCTCGTCCCTGCCCCAGTTATAGGTAAGCTCGATCGCGGGCGCGCTGTTCTCATCACCGTAGCCGACGAAGGCGACGGAGTACTTGCCGCCCTCATTGTCCATCCGGCGGAACAGCGTCATGCCGAAAATACGCGTGTAGAAATCGATCGATGCGTCGATGTTTTTGACCCGCAGCATCGTATGGCGGATGCGCGGCCGGGTGTTTTTCACCACGTCCCATCCCGACCCCTCCGGTTTTTCGCTCATGACTGCTCCTTCTCCGTTGCTCTGGCTTTCGCGGCATCGCGCCGGCCCTCACGATAGCTCACATAATAGGTGCTGGAACAGATGACCGTAGCGCCGATCCAGGTAAAAAGATCCGTGGTCTGGCCGAAGATCAGCCAGCCGAGCAGGGCGATCAGCGGCAACTGCACATAATTGATGATGACGACCAGGCTTGCAGGGGCCGCACGAAACGCCCGCGTCTGGCATTGCTGCGCCCCGACAGTGCAGACACCGAGCGCGAGCAGCAGCGGCACGTCATCCAGCACCGGCGGGGTCCAGTGAAAATAGGCACCGGCGGCAGCGCACGGGATCATCAGCGTGTACAGATAGAACACCATCGCATTGGGGTTTTCGGTCGCGGTCAGTTTCTTGCTGCCGATCAGGGCCGCCGAGAACGCGGCTGCGGCAAACAACGTCGAGACGGCGGCGAGGGAAATCTCGATCACGCCCGGCCGCAGGATGATGAGCGCGCCCGCAAACCCGACGACCGTTGCCGACCAGCGGTGCACGCCCGGCCGCTCCGACAGCATGATCGCGGCAAGGACCAGCGTGAACAGCGGCATGGTGAACATCAATGCGTTCGCGTCGGCCAGCGGCATCCCTGCGATGCCGTACATCCATGCCACGGCACCGATATAACTGAAGAACATGCGCCACAGGTACAGACCGATTTTGGACGTCCGCAGCGCGCTCAGTCCGGCGGAGAACAGCCAGGGCAGCATGAATGTCGAGCCGAGGACCGCCCGGAAAAACACGATCTGGTTCACGTCGAATCTTTCCGCCAGCCCCCGCACGACCACATAGATCAGTGCGTAGAACATGCTCGACAGAATCATCCACAGAACGCCCCGGACGGCGCCCGATGTGTCGGCGGCAAGTGTCTGTCTGAAAAGCATGAACAGGTGTCCGAACGGAGAGGAGTTGCAGAGGTCTGTAATGGGCAGACTCCGCCTTTTGAAGCGGCTCGGCAAGACCCCTGCCGGGAGGAACGCATGGCGCCCGGATCTAGGCGCTCAACGCCTGTCCCTTGATCGTGTAGCGGCGCAGCATGCGGGTCTGATCGCGCGGAAAATCGGTACGGGCGTGCATCGTGCACCAGTTGTCCCACATCATCAGGTCGCCGCGCTGCCATTTATGATCGTAGATGATCCCTACGGATTTCACGTGGGCGTTGAGCGCGTCGATGATCTCGCGGCTTTCATCTTCCTCATAGCCTTCGATCATCGCTGACATCAGTTCATTCACATACAGCGCCCGACGGCCCGATTTCGGATGGGTGATGACGATCGGCTGCCAGTGGTGATCGTATTTCCCGATGCCGTCCTTCAGGTTTACGCGCTCGGTCGGCAGGTATTTGTATATGTGCAGCACCTTGCGGCCGTCGATCTTCGCCTTCATGTCATCCGGGAGGGTTTCCCAGGCGTCGTACATATTGGCGAACAGCGTGTGCCCCCCGACGCGGGTGACCTCCATCGCGTACAGCATGGTTCCCCAGTCGGGCGCATCCGCATAGCATTTGTCGTGGTGGAAAAACATCTCGCCATCCGGCAGAGAGCCGATCGGCACGCCGTTTTTCCGGACATTCGTGACCAGCATGATGTTGTCCGCGTCCCGGCCCTCCGGCCGGTCCTCGGCCTTGCGCAACCGGCCGGCGAGCGGCCCGAACTGTTCGCAGAAGGCGCGCTGGGTCTCGGGTGTGAGATCCTGTCTGCGGAACAGCAGGATCAGATTATCGGTCCAGGCCTGCACAAGTTCGTCCCGGACACCGGGGTCGAGCGGCTGTGACAGGTCCAGCCCGCGCACTTCTGCGCCCAGGGAACCATGCAGTTTGCGAAGACTGAACCCGACCATCCCTTATTTATAGGACCGCGCGAAAGTCACGGTCAACGAAACAGTCTCGCGCCGCGCCGGCCGGCGGTCAGAAGTCTTCGTCCGCCGTCATTTCCGCCTGCAGCGGATTGACGCCGATGATCACCTGATTGAGGTAATCCTCGACCTGCTCGGTCATCTCATCGACCTTGGCATTGAAGAAGTGATCCGCGCCCTCGACCACGCGGAAATCGATCGTGATTTCGCGTTGATGGGCCAGTTTCTCGGCCAGAGCGCCGACGGTATCGACCGGCACAACCTTGTCATCGGCTCCGTGCAGGAACAGCCCCGATGACGGGCACGGCGCCAGAAACGAGAAATCGTAGAGGCTCGCGGGCGGTGCGACCGACACGAAACCGGTGATTTCGGGACGCCGCATGAGAAGCTGCATGCCGATCCAGGCACCGAAGGAAAAGCCGCCGACCCAGCACTGCGGGGCGTCGGGATTGGCGGATTGCAGCCAGTCAAGCGCTGCCGCCGCATCCGAGAGCTCGCCGATCCCTTCGTCGTATCCGCCCTGGGACCGTCCGACGCCCCTGAAATTGAACCGGAGCACCGAAAAACCGCGCCGGACAAAACAGTGATACATCTGATAGATCACGCGATTATTCATCGACCCGCCATAGCGGGGGTCGGGGTGAAGCATCAGCGCGATGGACGGGGTTTCCTGCTTGCTGTGGTGGTAACGGCCTTCAAGACGGCCTTCTGGCCCGTTGAAAATTATTTCCGGCATCCGGTAATTCCTGTCAATTCCGCATCGCACCCTGGACCATACCGGGTCACGGCACTGTCTGGCACTGGTTGACTAACCCGTCGCGCAACGTAAATTCCATCGCATCAGGGGCGGATTCGCCCGAGTTACGCATTCGTGTCGTTCGGTCGGATTTTGATCCGGCGGACTATAACACAATCGCAGGGGCCGATTTCAAGCATTCCGGACACGTTGTACGCGCTTTTTTATATTAGGGAATGATAAGGATTTCCGCCCGTGAAGACCGACCGCCTTTATCTGGACTATAACGCCACCGCGAAAATCCGCCCGGAAGTGATCGAAGCGCTGGCGAAAACCATGGCCTGCGTCGGAAATGCGTCCTCGGTACACGGCGCGGGGCGGGATGCGCGGAAGGCCGTGGAGGATGCCCGCCGCAAACTTGCCGTCCTTCTCGGCGCGACGCCGGACCAGGTCGTTTTTACCAGCGGCGGCACCGAGGCGGACAATCAGGTCATGCATATGTGCGATCCTGCGCGCACTTTTGTCAGCGCCGTGGAACATCCGGCCATCCTCGACGCCTGTCCCGGCGCGCAGCGCGTGCCCGTCGTTGCACAGGGCATTATCGACCTTGAAGTGCTGGAAGCCATGCTGGCGGAAGCGGACGCGCCTCAACTGGTGGCGCTGATGCTGGCCAACAACGAAACCGGCGTTATCCAGCCAGTCGCCGAAGCCGCGGAGCTGGCACACCGGTATGGCGCCCTGCTGCATTGCGACGCCGTGCAGGCGGTCGGCAAGATACCGGTCGATTTTGCGGCACTCGGCGCCGACACCATGGCGATGACAGGTCACAAATTCGGCGGCCCCCAGGGTATCGGCGCGCTGATCGTGCGTTCTCCCGAAACGGTCGACTGCCTGATGCGCGGCGGCGGGCAGGAACGCGGCCTGCGCGGCGGGACCGAAAGCGTCGCGCATATAACGGCGTTGGGCGTCGCGGCCGAAATCGCACTCGAACGCATGGACGGATACGCCGCGCTCGCCGAGCTGCGCGACCGGATGGAAGCCCGGCTGATCCAGTCGACACCCGGCATGCGGGTATTCGGCGGCGATGCGCCGCGCCTGCCGAATACTTCCAAACTGATGATGCCGGGCGTCAGTTCAGAGACCCAGGTGATGTCCTTCGATCTCGCGGGGATAGAAGTCAGCGCTGGTTCTGCCTGCTCCGCCGGCCGGATCGAGCCGCCCTATGTCCTCGCCGCAATGGGGGTGACGGACGCGGATGCCCTGTGCTCGCTGCGGGTCAGCCTCGGCTGGGACACCACGGAAGCCGATATCGACCGGTTTGTTTCCGAATGGGGAAAAATTTTCGAGCGTGCGGGCGGCACCCGGGCGTCCGACCGGACCACCACGGGTCCGGCGTAGCCCGATGCCGACTATCGTTTTCATTTCGCCTGACGGCACAGAGACCGTTATCGATGCGCCCGAGGGAACGTCGATCCTGCAGGCCGCCTGGGACAGCGATATCGATATCGAGGGCGCCTGCGAGGGCTGCATGGCGTGTTCGACCTGTCACGTCATCATCGACGAGGCGCATTTTGCAGAGCTTCCGGATCCGAGCGACGAGGAAGAAGACCTGCTCGATCTGGCCTGGGGGGTGCGCCCCACGTCGCGACTGGGCTGCCAGGTCACCGTTACCGAAGAGACGGACGGCATGCTGGTGACCCTCCCCGCGGCGACCAATAACCAGATGTAGCCGCCAACTTAGCGAACGCGGGAGTTCGCCATCTCGCAGAATACAGTGCCGCTCAGACGAAATGTCGTCGGCTGCTCGTTGGATACGAAAATCGTCGCGATCGCTGCCCCGTTGAATTCGATTAAGTCGACGGTTTTCACGTTTCTTTTCTCAAAGACACGTTCGCTCTTGCCCCCGGCGGGCGCGACGCAGGCGAAATCGCATCCGCTGCGCAGGACGCACTCAAGCGTGTAACTGGCGGAGGGCTTCTCCGCCGTCGCTGCGCCGGGGACAAACACGGCGAACAGCGAAACAGAGCACAAAATAGCAACAACAGCGGATTTCAACACGGCAGGACTCTCGGATTGTTCTCTTTGAGTTGTATCATACTATTTGAGTTTTATCATACTAACGGAAAAACACCTTCCGGTGAGACCAAGTTTCAGGACGATACCTGCCGGCGCGTGAGCAGAAACGGGATCACCCCGACGACGAGCGCGAGTATAGAACAGACGGAGACAATCGCGGCCATCGGATAGGGCGTGCCGTCAGCCATCAGCCCGTAAATCTGGGTAAAGACACCGGCGGCCAATAGCTGGATAAAAACGCCGATACCCGACCCGGTACCCGCCATGGGCCCGGCGACGACAATCGCGCCGGACTGCGCATTCGGCAGCGATATACCCTGGGCCAGAATAACGAAGTAGCCGGGTATGAAGATCGTCAGCGGGGTGACGATGCCGGCGAACAGGAATCCCGCTTGTGTCAGCGACGCGACCGCGAGGATAACGCTGCCTGCAAAGACCATCTTTTCGGGCGAAACCCGCCCGGCAAGGCGGCTGGAGATGATAGAACCGGTGATAAATCCTGCCGGAAAGAACATGAAGTACCGGCCGAATTCCCCCGCCGGCCGGACAAGGTATTCGATCATCAGAAAGGATGTCGCCGCCGCCATCGTAAAGAAAACACCGGTGCTGAAACCCGACTGCAACACGTAGGCGCTGAATTTCGCGTTTGCGAACAGGCGCCGGTAGTCCTGTACCGGCGTAAAACGCACCCCGGCAAGGCTCCGGTTCGTGTGGGTCTCGAACATCACGCGCCAGCAGACAACGCCGAGCAATGCGCCGAAAGCGCCGGCGCTGACCAGCACCGCCCGCCAGCCGCCATAGTCGACCAGCGCGCCGCCAATGGGTGCCGAGACCATCGGCCCGAGCGCGTACGCGATCGTCAGATAGGAAATCACCTTTACGAGACGGTCGGCGCCGAATACATCGCGGGCGATCGTGCGGGCGAGCCCGAGCCCGCCGCCCCCGCCCGCCGCCTGCAGCACGCGCCCGGCAATCAGCAACGCGATGTTCTCGGTCAATGCAGCGAAGACGGAGCCCACAACGAACAGGGCGATCGATCCCAGCAGGACCGGGCGGCGGCCGTACCGGTCGGACAAAGATCCGTAAAACAGGGAGGCGAATGCCATCACGAAAAGCGGCAGGCTCACCGTCAGATTGGCGACTGCCTCCGTGGTCATGAATTCCGCTCTTACATCCGGAAGGGCGGGGAAAAAGATGTGAAGCGACAGCGGCAGGAAGGCTGTAATGGTGCCCAGAACAATGATGAAGAGTGGACCGACCTTGCGTTCCGGCAGCGTCTGCATTGCGAACTTTCCAATTTTGACGAAACCTGAGCGCAATCCCCAGCTCTGTCAAACACCCGGCAGTCGGACTGGCGTTTTCTGATTGTTCAGATGATTCCCGGTCCCGGCGCGGCGCAGTCCATGCGCGAAAGCCCGTCGCTTACTGCAGGGAAGACGGCCCGGTCATGTCGCCCGGGGAATTGTTGTCGAGCAGGATACCAAGCCGTCGCGCGACTTCCTGATACGCTTCCTCGATCCCGCCAAGGTCCCGCCGGAACCGGTCCTTGTCCATGATCTCATTGGTCTCGGCATCCCACAGGCGGCAATTATCGGGGCTGATCTCGTCGGCAAGAACAAGCCGCAGTTCGTCGTTGTTCCACCAGCGTCCGAACTCCAGCTTGAAATCGATGAGACGAATGCCGACGGCGAGGAAAACCCCGCACAGGAAATCATTCACACGGAGCGACATATGCATGATTTCGTCCATCTCCTGGGGAGATGCCCAGCCAAAGGCGGTGATATGCTCTTCCGAAATCATCGGATCGTTCAGTTCGTCCGACTTGTAATAATATTCGACGATCGACCGCGGCAGCGCCGTACCTTCTTCCATGCCGAACCGCTTGGTGATCGAGCCCGCCGCGACATTGCGGATCACCACCTCGATCGGGATAATCTCGACCTCGCGCACGAGCTGTTCGCGCATGTTCAGACGACGGATAAAATGGGTCGGGATGCCGATCTCGCTGATACGGGTCATCAGGAATTCCGAGATCCGGTTATTGATAACGCCCTTGCCGGTGATCGTGCCTTTTTTCTTGTTATTGAACGCGGTGGCGTCGTCCTTGAAATACTGGACCAGGGTACCCGGCTCC
>JAYOMI010000013.1:33578-54586 GCA_038120765.1 Rhodospirillaceae bacterium | reverse complement strand
CGCCCGGATCGGATTGTCCGAGCGCGGACGCGTACTGGCGACGCTGCGGGTGCTCGGGTTCACGCGTGGCGAAATCTCCTACATTCTACTTGGTGAAATCGCGCTGCTGACGCTTGCCGGGCTGGTCTTGGGCTGTCTTGCGGGGTGGGGTCTGTCCTGGGTCATGGCATCTCTCTTCGGAAACGACTTGTTCCGCATCCCGCTGGTAATTGTGCCGTCTACATATGCCCTGGGGGGTGTCGGCGTGCTTTTTGCCGGCTTTATCTCTGCCGCTCTGGTCCGGCGGCGCCTGGACACACTCGACCTGATTTCCGTGCTCAAGACGAGGGAGTAACAGACAATGCGTGCTGGATGGCGACGATCAATTCTCTGGTTGGTAATCGGTCTGCTGGTACTCGGGGGACTCGTCATCGCTTTCCGGCCGAAAGCGGTCGCGGTCGACCTTGTGGAGGTAAGCCGTGGCAGGCTGATAGAGTCCGTGCTCGACGAGGGGCAAACCCGCGTTCGCGATGTTTTTGTGCTATCGGCGCCCGTCGGTGGGCGGATGTTACGGATTGAAGCGGATGTCGGAGATGCGGTGACGGCGGAGAAGACTGTCGTTGCCCGCATCGAGCCGTCTGACCCCGCTTTTCTGGATGTCCGGTCTGAGGCCGAGGCGCGGGCGGAAGTCCAGGCAGGCGAAGCGGCGTTGGCGCTCGCGCGTGGTGAACTCGACAAGGCCCGCGCCGAGCTTGCCTTTGCAAGAAGCGAGGTTGCCCGCGCCCGGCAGCTCATCCGCACCGGCGCGATCCCGCAACGGCGTCTGGATGACGCTGAAAGCACGTTCAGGAGCCGCACGGCAGGCCTTGCTGCGGCCGAGGCGGCGGTAAGCATGCGCCGGTTTCAGCTGCAACGCGCCCGTGCCCGGCTGATGGTCCCCGGCGATACGCACGCAAACCACAAGGACTGCGAGTGCGTGCCGGTACGCTCGCCGGTCGACGGCCGGATCCTGCGTATATTGAATGAAAGTGAGGGCATCGTCGCCGCCGGAGAACGACTGGTCGAAATCGGCGACCCGGAGAACCTCGAAATCGTCGCCGATTTCCTGTCGACGGATGCGGTCCGGGTGGAAGACGGGATGCCGGTTCTGATCGAGAACTGGGGCGGCGCACAGCCGCTGAACGGCAAGGTGCGCCGTGTCGAACCATACGGTTTCATGAAGGTTTCGGCACTCGGGATCGAGGAACAGCCGGTCAATATCGTCATTGACCTGACAGACCCGTATACGGCCTGGCGGCGGCTTGGGCACGGATACCGCGTCGAGGCGCAGATCGTGTTGTGGCAGGGCGAAGACGTCCTTCGCGTTCCGATCAGCGCTTTATTCCGCAAGGATGACGAATGGGCTGTGTTTGTCGCGGATCAGGGGCGCGCGCACCTCCGCCGGGTCGCCCTGGGGCGGCGCAACGACCGCCATGCCGAAATCGCGGACGGTGTCGGCGAGGGCGACCTGATCGTCCGGCATCCCAGCCGCCGCCTGTATGACGGCGTGCGGATCGACCGGCGCCCGGATTAGCGCGGTTGTCGCCTCACCACGCCGTCCACCCCCCGTCGATGACGATGCTGGAGCCCGTGATCAGCGCCGAGGCGGGGGACGCGAGGAAAACGACCGCGCCCATGATGTCTTCCAGCCGGCCGAGCTCGCCCATGGGAATGCGGCTCAGCGTGTCGGCCTTGAACGCCGCGTTCTCGAAATAGGGTGCGGTCATCGGGGTGAGGATGAAGGTCGGGCCGATGGAATTGACCCGGATCCTGTGGGGGGCGAGTTCCACGCCCATGGCCTTGGTCAGCCCTTCGATCGCGTGCTTGGACGCGCAATAGATCGTCCGCGTCGCCGCGCCGACATGGCCCATCTGCGACGACATGTGAATGATCGACCCGCCTGTCCCCTGCGCGAGCATCTTCTGCGCTGCGGCCTGGGCGACGAACACAGCCGATTTCACATTGAGGTCCATGATCCTGTCGTAATTTTCTTCCGACACCTCGGTAAACGGTTCCGGCGCGTTGGTGCCCGCATTGTTTACGAGGATATCGATACGGTCCAACCCGCCGATCCTGGCGGTGATATCGCCGAGATCGCCGACATCGCAGACCAGCGGGCGGGCTTTCCCGCCTTCGGCGGCGATTTCCGCCGCCACTGTTTCAAGGTCCGACAGCGTCCGGCTGATCAGCACGACCTCGGCGCCGGCGCCTGCAAGCGCAAAGGCACAGGCGCGCCCGAGGCCGCGCCCCGCGCCGGTGACGACGGCGATCTTTCCATCGAGGCGCATTTCCGGTGTTTTGAGAGGCGCGTCGTTCGGCGAAGCGTCGGTCATATTCCAGGGTCTCCTGCATCGTCTGCTTGGCCGGTTTCAATACGCCCGCATCACCATCCGATTGACGCATCAGATTGACACAGGGGACAGCCATCGGCCAGATTAAGCTTGTTACTTATCGGATGATAAATAAACCGCCGGCGGATGGAGCGCACCTATTCCGGACCGGGCGGTCGAAATATAACATGCAAAACAGAGATGGAATTCGATGGTTCACAGGAATACCGACGGCAAGCTCGACATGGGAATCCTCCGTGAAACGGCGGAGAAGTGCAAGAACTGGGGGAAATGGGGCCCGGATGACGAGGCCGGTACGCTGAATTATATCGGCGCGGCGGAAATCATCGCGGCGGCCGGTCTGATCAAAAAGGGCAAGACGTTTTCGCTCGGCCTCAATTTCGATAACCAGGGGCCGCAATCGGGCCTGTGGGGCAACCGCTTCAATCCGATCCACACCATGCTGGCAACCGGCACCGACGCGATCGCCGGCAATCAGGACGAGGGCGGTATCCGCTACGCGGACGACATGGTCTCATTGCCCCTGCAATGCGGCACCCAGTGGGATGCTCTCGGCCATATCTTTTACGACGACAAGATGTGGAACGGTTACGACGCCGCCCTGGTCGATTCCACCGGCGCGAAGAAAAACGGTATCGAGAAGGTCAAGGACAGGATGGTCGGCCGCGGCGTGCTGCTCGATATCGCCAAGCATATCGGCGTCGAGGCGCTGTCCGAGGGCGATGCGATTTCCCGTACCGATCTCGACGCCTGCGCGGAAGCGCAGGGCGTAGAGGTCAAAAGGGGCGACTTCCTGCTGGTCCGCACCGGCATGATGGAAGAACGGCTCAAAAACGGCTGGGGCGGATATGCCGGCGGCGATGCGCCCGGCCTGTCGTTCGATACCGCAGAATGGCTCCATGAAAAGGAAGTCGCCGCGATCTGCTGCGATACCTGGGGCTGCGAAGTGCGCCCGAACGAGACGACGGATGCGCAGCAGCCGTGGCACTGGGTCGTTATCCCGATGATCGGCATCACCATGGGCGAGATTTTCGTCATGGGCGAGCTGTCCGACGATTGCGAACAGGACGGCGTGTGGGAATTCTTTTTCTGCGCTCCGCCGCTACCGGTCACCGGCGGGGTCGGCTCGCCGATCAACCCGATCGCCATCAAGTAGACGCATTGCCGCTATGCTGATATCCCCTCCCTCCGGACGGAGAGAGGGGATAAGGTCTCCGACGGAGCAGGAAAGATCATGGCCACACATCTGAAAGAACGCACCGGCGAAGCCGAGACGCGCGAATACGATGCGACCGTCCGCCACACGGTAGAAGGCATCCTTGCCGATATAGAGGCTCGCGGCGATGCCGCGGTGCGTGCGCTGTCCGAGAAATTCGACAAATGGTCGCCCGGGAGCTTCCGGCTGTCCGATGACGAGATCGCGGCGCTTGTGGCAAGCGTGCCGTCCGAAACGATCGACGATATAGAGTTTGCCCAGGCGCAGGTGCGCAATTTCGCGCAGATTCAGCGTGGCGCGATCAAGGATGTCGAGGCGGAGACCATTCCCGGCGTGATCCTCGGCCACAAGAACATCCCCGTGAACTCGGTCGGCTGCTACGTGCCGGGCGGGCGCTACCCGATGGTGGCGTCGGCGCATATGAGCGTGGTGACCGCGAAGGTCGCGGGCGTGAAACGCATTATCGCCTGCACGCCGCCGACCGACGGCAAGCCCCACGCGGAAACCATTGCCGCCATGCATCTCGGCGGCGCGGACGAAATTTACGTGCTGGGCGGCATCCAGGCGGTCGGTGCGATGGCGCTGGGCACGGAGACGATCGAACCGGTCGATATGCTGGTCGGTCCCGGAAATGCGTTCGTCGCCGAAGCAAAGCGCCAGCTATACGGCCGGGTGGGCATTGATCTGTTTGCCGGCCCGACGGAAATTCTGGTCATCGCGGATGAAACGTCAGATGTGGAAATCATCGCGACCGACCTGCTGGGCCAGGCCGAACACGGCCCGACCTCGCCCGCAATTCTGATCACCACGTCCCGGAAACTCGCCGACGATCTGCAGGCCGAGATCGATACGCAGCTTTCGCGCCTGCCGACGGCGGATGTCGCCGGCGCCGCATGGCGCGATTACGGCGAGATCATCCTGGTCGACAGCCTGGAGGAAGCCGTGATCGAGGCGGACAGACAGGCCGCCGAGCATGTCGAGATCCTGACCGAAAACCCGCGTTATTTCCTCGAGAACATGACCAATTACGGCGCGCTGTTCCTTGGGCCGGAAACCAACGTTTCCTACGGCGACAAGGTTATCGGCACCAACCACACCCTGCCGACAAAGGGGGCTGCCCGTTACACGGGCGGGCTTTGGGTCGGCAAGTTCCTGAAGACCTGCACCTATCAGGAGTGCACCGCGGAGGCGAGCGTTGTGATCGGCGATTACTGTTCCCGGCTGTGCGCGATAGAGAAATTCTGGGGTCACAAGGAACAGGCGGACCTCCGCCTGCGCCGCTACGGCGGGCGCAATATCGGCCTTGGCAGCGATGCGGCGGAATAACAGCTGAGAACCGAAATGTTCGGAGGATTCGGGCGGGCGCTCTCCAGCCCCCATTACCGTCTTTATGCCTGCGGGCATGTGGCGAACGTTTTCGGCTGGTGGGGCAATCGGCTCGGCATCGGCTGGCTGACCTGGGAACTGACCGGTTCTGCGGGCTGGCTCGGCATCGTCGCGTTCGCGGGGATGATTCCGGTGACACTGGTATCGCCCTTCGCCGGCGTGCTTGCCGACCGGCACGGACACCGCCAGATGGCAATGCTCGCCGGGGTGTTCGGCGGCAGCGTCACACTCGCGCTGGCGCTGCTGACGATCTATCCTGCAGGGCATCGGTTTTGGTATGGAATTCCCTGCGCGTCAGGCGCTCATCCCGCAGCTCTGCAAGCGCGAAAACCTGTCGGCGGCGCTTGCCTTCAATGCAACGACGTTTCAGGTGGGCACGTTTCTGGGACCCGTCCTCGCGGGGTTTCTGATTTCCCACTGGGGCACCGGCGCATCGATCATGCTGTTTGCTGTGACGAATTACTGGATGGCGCTGATGATCCTGTTCATCCGGTTCCGGCCGGCGCCCCGCGAAGCGCGGGTCAATCCGGGCTTCCTGTCGGAAATCGCGGGCGGGTTCCGGTATATCGCCGGGATGCCGTCGCTCCGCCTGCTGTTCATGATCTCGTTCACCAGCGGGCTGTTGCTCCGCCCGTATACCGAACTGCTGCCGGGTTTTTCCGACCAGGTCTTCGGGCGCGGCCCGGAAGGGCTGGCCGCGCTGACGGCGGCGGCGGGTTTCGGTGCGCTGGCCTGCGGGCTGCTGCTGGTCTTTCGTGGCCGGGCACGCGGGTTGGTGACGATCATGATGTGTGGCGCGGTCTGCGGATCCGTCATGCTTGCCCTGTTCGCGATGACGGAGTCGCTGCCGATGGGTGTTGCGGTGCTCGCGATCGCGGCCTTCCTGATGCTCGGATGCCATGTCGGGGCGTATAGTCTGATCCAGAATTCGATAGATTCGGAAATGCGCGGTCGGGTGATCAGCGTCAACGTGTCGGTCAGTATCGGCGCGCCGGCACTTGGCGCGCTGCTGATCGGCTGGCTGGCGGAGGCAATCGGCCTGCAATGGGCCGTCGTATCCAGCGCGATGCTGGCCCTCGCGATCATGTTGATCTTGCTGCCGTCTGTCCGCCGTGCCGCACCCGAGATGGAGGCGGAATAACGGCGAGTGATCATGATGAGCGTTTGTGCCGCCTGTCCTGCTCCCTTAATCTCGGTGGCATAAGGCGACATGTAAGGAAGACAAATGATCGAACTTTATCATCATTCGACGTCGGTCTGCGCCGCCAAGGTCCGGATCGCCCTTGCGGAAAAGCAGCTCGACTGGACGGGCCATTTCGTCGACCTGCTCAAGGGCGAGAATTTCAGCGCGGAATACCGGCAAATCAATCCCAAGGCGCAGGTGCCTACACTGGTTTACCGGGGCCGGAAAATCGCCGATTCCAATATCATCAACGAATTTCTTGAAGACGCGTTCCCGGACATTTCCGTGCGTCCGGACGACCCGGTCGATATCGCTGCGATGCGCCACTGGGCGAAGCTTCTGGATGAGGAAATTCACGATGCCTGCAGCGTCATCACCTATACGGCGACCCACCGCTATTCGCTGCTGGAATTGCCGAAAGACGCGCTTGAGGATTTTTTCAAGCAAACGCCCGACCCCGTGTATCGCGCACGCAAGAAAGCCTGGATCCTCGAAGGCGTGGAGGCGCCCGACGTGGAGGAGGCGTTGCAGCGCTTTGATCGCCTGCTCGACCGGATGGAGGATGCCCTGTCGTCGCAGGACTGGCTTGCCGGCGACCGGTATACCCTCGCCGATGTGGGGCTTACGCCGTACATCAATCGCCTGCGCATGCTGAATTTTTCGGGGTTCTGGGATTCCCGCCCAAAGGTTGCAGGCTGGCTCGACCGGATCGCCGCCCGGCCCAGTTTCACCTCCGCCGTGATGGATCATATTCCCGCTGCGCTGATCGCGCAGATCGGCGAACGCGGCCGGGAAAGCTGGCCTGCTTTCAGCGCCAAAATGGACGCCGTCTGAAGGCCGGCTATCTGCCGCGGAAGACCGCTTTCCTGCCGTCGCGATGGGCCGCCATGCCCTCATCGACATCCTCGGACCATTCAAGCGCCGTGCGGAGCTCGTCCGACAGGGCCCGGGCCTCGGCAAATCCCGGGGCACGCCGTTCGCGCAGGATGCGTTTTGCGCCGCGTGTCGCGAGCGGGCCGTTTGCGCCGATGGTTGCGGCCATGGCAAGGGCTGCATCCCGGACCGCGGGGCGGGGATGCAGCGCCTGTACCAGCCCGTAGCGGTCCATTTCGGCGGCGGTGACTTCCCTGCCGGTGCAGATCATTTCCAGCGCACGGGCGTGTCCGACGGCCATGCCCAGCCTGTGCGGCCCGCCGGCGCCCGGAAACCCGCCCCATTTCGCTTCCGGCATGGTCAGGGTAGCGTCATCCGCCGCAATCCGGATATCGCAGGCAAGGGCGAGTTCGACCGCCCCGGCGGTGATCGTGCCGTTAATGGCGGCGATCGTTACCTGGGGCAGGGCGGCCAGGTCATCGAAGACCCGGTTGGCGAGCAGGACGAACTCGATGACCTCGTCCTTCGACATGGCCGCCCGGATATCGGGATTGAGAAGCCCGGCCGAGAAGAATTCGGCGCCTGCGCCGGTGACCACCACGGCATGGACGTCGTCATCGGAGGCGATGTCCGCGACGATCCGCCCGAGCAGCGCCATCGAGTCCGGCGTCAGGCGGTTGAGGTCGGGCTCCCGGTTGAGGGTCACCGTCGTCACTGGTGGTTCTCTGGAAACGATAATGTCGGTCATGTTTTCCTCCCGATGCTTTTCAGGAGAGACTAGCACGACGTATCCTGCAAATGCGCCGTTTAACGCGGTTCTTTCTGCGTGACCGGTCTAGCGCGAGCGGGAGGCGCCGCGGCCGGAGGCGGCAAAAGTTCGCGTCGTGGCTTTGGCGCCCGGCGTCTTGATGGACCCGGATCCCGGATCGAACTGGCCGCGTTTGATGTCGCCGCCGGCATGACTGGCACCGCTTTCGTGCTTTTTCGCTTTCTGTCCGGCTTTCGCCTTTGCCCGCTCGCGGGCGCGTGCTTTTGTCATGATCTTTTCGCCTTTTCATATGGGGTGTCTTCGGGGCCATTCCGGTCGCGGCGCGATGCCCGGCAAATAAACAAGCCGGAAGGGACTCCCGTATCCGGACACCATAGGCCAGTTCCCTGACTTCCCCTAACGGTCTTGACCCGTGCCGGCGGAAAGGGAAACCTGTCGCGATGAAAAGCCCGGAAAACAGAGATATCCTGATTATCGGCGGCGGGATCGGCGGCCTGACCATGGCCCTGTCCCTGCACCGTCAGGGGATTCCCTGCCGTGTCTTCGAAGCCGCTTCCGCGTTTCGGCCCCTGGGTGTCGGCATCAACATGCTGCCCCACGCGATCCGCGTTCTGTCATCCCTTGGCCTCGAGGAAAATCTCCGGCGTTTTGGTGTCGAAGCGCGGGAATTTGCGTATTTCAACCGCCATGGCCAGAAGATATTCACCGAGCCCTGCGGGCGGTTCGCGGGCTACGAATACCCCCATTTTTCGATCCATCGTGCCGATCTGCACCGGGTCCTGTATGAGGCGGTGCTTGACCGGCTGGGTGAGGATGCGGTCTCGCTCGGGCATCGCGGCACGAGTGTCGAACAGGATGCGGCCGGGGTCATCGTGCGGTTCGAGGGCGCGCCGGAACAGCGGGGCAGCATCGCGCTTGCCTGTGACGGGTTTCATTCCGCCATCCGGCGCCGGTTCTATCCCGATGAAGGCCCGCCGCAGTTCGGCGGGATAAACATGTGGCGCGGGGTGACGCGCCGGAAGCCGTTCCTGTCCGGCGCCAGTGTGACGCGGGTCGGCACGGTGCAGGTCGGCAAGATGGTGATCTATCCCGTCCGCCAGTTCGATGACGGCACCCAGCTGATCAACTGGAATACCGAACAGCCGCGCGACGATCACAAGCTGAACGACTGGGCGACCCCGGGCCGGATAGAGGATTTTATCGAACCGTTCGCAGGCTGGACATTCGACTGGCTCGATATCCCGCAACTGATCGCGGATGCCGAGTTTATTCTCGAATATCCAATGGTCGACCGCGATCCTGTCGGTCGCTGGGTGTTCGACCGCGTCGCGCTGATGGGAGACGCCGCCCATCCGATGTATCCCCGGGGCGGCAATGGCGGCGCGCAGGCCATCCTCGATGCGGAATGCCTCACACGTCTTTTGTGCGAGCAGGAAGACCCGGTCGCCGCCTTGCGTATTTTCGAGGCCGAGCGGCTGGACCTGGTCAACCGGATTGTGCTGACCAACCGCGACCAGCCGCCGGATTTCATCATCGAGACCGTCGACAGGCTGACCGGCGGCGCGCCGTTCGACCGAATCGAGGACGTGATCGATCCGGCGGAACTCGCCGCGATATCAGACCGGTACAAGGAAATTGCGCGCTACAGCAAAGAGGCCGCCGGCGGCCAACAATGTGCCGTCTTGAAACCGTAACCGAATTTCTCGTTGCCCGCCGCGCCGATGTCACCTATTTCGCTGGTATCCCCTGCATTGTGCAGTGCAACAAAACGGAAATCTGAATTATGCAGATCGCAGCGATTCCCGTTGGCAATAACCCGCCGGAAGACGTCAACGTTATCATCGAAGTGCCGGGCGGCGGCCAGCCGATCAAGTACGAGCTCGACAAGGATGCGGGGATTCTCGTTGTCGACCGTTTCCTGTATACGCCGATGTCCTATCCCGGAAATTACGGGTTCGTGCCGCATACCCTGTCCGAGGACGGCGATCCGATTGACGTGCTGGTCTGCAATACACGTCAGCTCATTCCCGGTTGCGTGATCAATGTCCGCCCGATCGGCGCGCTGATGATGGAAGACGATTCAGGCAAGGACGAAAAGATTATTGCCGTTCCGTCCGGCCACCTGACCAAGCGCTATGACGAAATTCACAATTACACCAATCTGCCGGAAATTTCGCGGCAACAGATTCAGCACTTTTTCGAACACTACAAGGATCTGGAGCCCGGAAAATGGGTCAAGATCGGCGACTGGATGGATGCCGATGTCGCCCGCGGGCTGATCACCGAGGCGATCGCCCGTGCTGCACCTGAGTCGCCGGCGGAACAATCCCCTGACTCATAAACGCCGGACTAAATCTTCCCGAGTGCCGTCAGCACCTTCTTCGGCGTGAAGGGCATGCCCGTCAGCCTGGCATTGAACGGCGACAGGGCGTCGTTCAGCGCGTTCATCACGGCCGCCGGGGCGCCGCACGTTCCGGCCTCGCCTGCGCCCTTGGCGCCAAGGTCTGAATCCGCCGTCGGCGACACCGCATGGCCGCAGACGATGTCGGGGAGTTCGGCTGCCATCGGCACCAAGTAGTCGGCCATGTTTGCGTTCAGCATCTGGCCCTGGTCGTCATACAGGCATTCTTCCCAGAGGGCCCCGCCAAGGCCCTGCACGACGCCGCCGCGGATCTGTTCGTCGACCAGCAACGGGTTGATCACCGTGCCGCAATCCTCGACGCACCAGTGGTTCAGCAACCTGATAAAGCCGGTGTCGGTATCGACCTCCAGATAGGACGCCTGCGCGCCGTTGGTGAAGGCGAACGGGAACTTGCGCGGCACGTAATGCTTCGTGGCCACCAGTTCCGCCTGAAAACCGTCGGGCAGGGTGTCGGGCCGATAGTAGCAAATGCGCCCGATCTCATCGAGGCCGATACGTTCGTTGCCGGTGTCGGTATCGACGACGACGCCGTCGCGGATATCGAGGGTGGATGCGTCTTCCTGTAGCATGGCGGCCGCCGCGGTCAGAATCTGTAGCATCAAATGACGTCCCGCCTGGGCCACAGCCTCGCCGCCGATGCCGGCCGCGCGTGATCCCCACGTGCCGCCGCCATAGGGTGTGTGCTCGGTATCGCCGGTGATTATTTTCAGCCGTTCCGGCTTCACGCCGACAGCGGTTGCCGCGACCTGGGAGATCACGGCTTCCATGCCCTGGCCCTGTTCCGTCGCCCCGGTGGACACGAACACATTGCCCTTCGCATCGAGCCTGAGCGTCGCGCCGTCCTGCGCCGAGATACGCGCGCCGCCGACGCCATAGAACATGGCGGACGGGTTGGTGACTTCGATAAAGCTGGCGAAGCCGATGCCGCGATAGATGCCCTGCTGGCGCAGCGCGTCGCGCTCCGCCTTCAGCGCCTCGTAATCCATATGGTCGAGCATCGTGGACAGGCATTCTTCGTGGCTGAGGTTTTCGAAGGGCATGCCCTGTACCGATTTTTTCGGATAGGAATCGTCCTTGTGGAAGTTGTGCCGGCGGAATGCCGCCGGGTCCATGCCGACCGCGCGGGCCGCCTGATCGACCAGGCCTTCGGTAACCGCGCATTTGATCGGGTGACCCACCGCGCGGTACTGGCACATCATCGCCTTGTTCTGATAGACGACGTTTGCCTCCGCCCGGTAGTTATCGAACATGTAAGGGCCGCCGATCATGTTGACGACCTGGTTGGCTTCGATCGCACTGGTTCGCGGGTACATCGAATAGGGCCCGACCCCGGTCAGGTCGTCGATCTCGAAGGCGGTGATCGTGCCGTCGGCCTTGACGGCGATCCTGCCCTTCACCCGGTGGTCGCGGGCGTGAATGTCGCTTGTGAAGCTTTCCAGACGGTCGGCGATGAACTTGACCGGTCGTTTGAGCATGATCGACAGGCCGACGGTCGTGATCTCGTCGGCATAGGTATGCACCTTGATGCCGAACGAGCCGCCGACATCCTTGGTAATCACCCGGACCCGGTGTTCCTCCAGACCGTAATGGGTCGCCAGGATATTCTGGACCATGTGCGGACACTGGTTGTTGTGCCAGACGGTCAGTTGTTGTTCGGAGGAGTCGAAATCCGCGACCAGGCCGCGGGTTTCCAGGCAGACCCCGGTGTGCCGTCCGAAAATGAACGTCTCTTCGATGACGTGATCCGCAGCCGCATAGGCGGAATCCACATCTCCGAAATCCGCGTTGCGCTTCCAGGCAAGATTATCGCCGAGGCTTTCATGGATGATCGGCGTGTCCGTGTCGAGCGCGGTTTCGGCATCGACCGCGACGGGCAGCACGTCCCAGTCGATTTCGACCATGGCGGCCGCGTCTTCGGCCTGGGCGCGGCTGTTTGCGACGACCGCGACGATGGCCTCTCCCTGCCAGCGGGCAGTGTCCAGTGGCAGCGGGTATTGCGGCGCGGATTTGAGGCCTTCCAGATGCGTCAGCACGCCGACCCACGGCGTGCAGATTTCCGCCATCTCCTGTGGCGTGACCACGGCGACGACCCCCGGCATGGCCTTTGCGGCCGCGGTGTCGATGCCCCTGATTTTCGCATGCGCGTGGGGCGAGCGGACGAAGGCTGCATGCACCATGCGTTTAAGTTCGATGTCGTCAACAAAGGTGCCCTTGCCCTCGGCCAGTCGCGGCGCGTTGGGGCGGGGAACGGAGCGGCCGATATAGGAATTCGGACGATCGAGAATCCAGCGGTCGGTGATCATGTCGGTCATGCCGAAGCTCCCTTTTTGCGCGCGATTTCGACGGCATCGACGATGGCCTGATAGCCTGTACAGCGGCAGAAATTGCCCGAAATGTATTCGCGGATCTGGTCCCGGCTGGCGTCGGGTTTGCGTTCCATCAGTTCGGCGAGGGTCAGCAGCATACCCGGCGTGCAGAAGCCGCATTGCAGCGCGTTTCGTTCCACAAAAGCTTCCTGAAGGGCACGTATTTCGCCGGTTTCGGTCACCCCTTCTATCGTCCAGACATCGGCGCCGTCAGCCTGGGCGGCGGCCATCAGGCATCCCCGGACGATACGCCCGTCGACGCGCAATGTGCAGGCGCCGCAGACTCCGTGTTCGCAGCCGACATGGCTGCCCGTCAGGCCGACCTCGTAGCGCAGGAAATCGACCAGATTGGTGCGGGCTTCGACCCGGCTGGTGATTTTCTCGCCATTCACCGTGAGAGAGATATCCACGTTCCGGTCCATGATCAGGCCTCCGCCATCGGGGAGAGGGTGCGTTTGACCAGCACGCCCGCCAGGTGTTTGCGCATCGGCCCGTCCGCATTCAGGTCGTCCGGCGGGGCCAGTTCATCCTTCAGCAACGCCGAGATTTTTTCGGACAGTTCCTCCGACCAGCCCTGCCCGTTGAGCAGGGCGGCAGTCCGGGGGGCGGAAACCGGGCGGTCGCCCGCGTTCAGGAACACCAGTCGGGCGTCGCCGAATTGCCTGCCGTCGAACTGTACATGGGCGCACAAACCGATGATGGCGTAATCGCCGTGTCTGCGGGCAAGCTCCATAAATCCCGATTTCCAGCCCGCGGATATTTTCGGCACCGAGACGGCGGTCAGAATCTCGCCCGCGCCGATCGCGGTTTCATAGAGACCCTGAAAGAACTGGGCGGCGGGGACGTCACGGGTGCCACCCTTGCCGGTCACATGCATCACCGCGTCGAGCGCGACCGCGCAGGCGGGGAGTTCCGCCGCCGGGTCGGCAAATGCGATAGAACCTCCGAACGTGCCGCGGTTGCGGATCGCCGGATGGGCGATGTGTGCCATGGCGGCGGCGATCAGCGGCGCATGGGTCGCGATGACGCCCGATTCCTCGATATCGACATGACGGGTCATCGCCCCGATGCGAATGGCATCGCCCGTGTCTTCTATTCCGGAAAGTCCGTCGATGCGGTTTATGTCGATCAGGATCTCCGGCTCGGAAAGCCGCATGTTCAGGGTTGCCATCAGGCTCTGACCTCCCGCCAGTATTTTCGCATCCTCACGATGTTCGGCGAGAAGCGCGAATACGTCATCAAGGGTTGCGGCCCGCGCATACCCGTAAGGAGCCGGTTTCATGGACTTCTCCCGCCGTATCGTTTTATGGTGCTGAGCACTTGCTTAATTAGCGGTCATTCTGAACCGCACAGTGCAGACGTCAAGGAGTATGGATGGCAAACCTGGATGCGGATATTGCCGAGCAGGTCCGGGACAGCGAATCCCGGGGTGCGCGCCGTCGCTTGCCGCCGGCCGAACGGGAACGCCAGATCGTCGACGGGGCGATCCGCTATTTCGCCGAAGTCGGCTTTGACGGCCAGACGCGGGAACTCGCCCGCCGTCTCGGCATCACCCAGCCTTTGCTGTTCCGGTACTTCCCGACGAAGGACGACCTGATCGACCGGGTCTATGAAGAAGTCTTTCTCAGCCGCTGGAAGGACGAATGGCCGGAAGGACTGAAAGACCGTTCCCTGCCGTTCGAGGAACGCCTGATCCGGTACTACGAGGATTACGGGGCGTCGATTTTCGATTACGAATGGGTCCGCATCTTCATGTTCTCCGGACTGAAGGGCGAGCCCATCAACCGGCGGTATCTCGAAATCGTGCGCGACCGAATTCTTTGCGTCATCGGTGCCGAACTGCGTCATGAGCTGGGTTTGCCGGACCCGACCGAGGTGCCCCTTAGCAGGGAGGAAATCGATCTCTACTGGTCGCTGCAGGGATCTATTTTCTATGTCGGTGTCCGTGAATGGGCGTACCGGGAACCCGCGCCGGAAGACCTGAGAATCTATGTTCGACGGACGGTCCGCACCTTCATGGGAGGAGTGGAGCCCGTTCTGCGCGAGCTACTGCAGGGATGTTCGGAAACCTAATACCGTTGACCGGTTCGGGCACACGCAATAACTTATCGAACGATAAATAGGGAGAATACAGAATGAGCCTCAATTCTCTGGATCACTGTTCCATCCGCACCGTGAAGCTCGACGCAACGCGCGACTTCTACACCGATATTCTCGGCATGACCGACGGCGACCGTCCGGACTTTCCGTTCCCCGGCGCGTGGTTGTATGTCGACGGGGTTGCCGTTCTCCACCTCGTCGGGGTCGATCCGGACGATCCGTCGGGTCTTGAGAAATATCTGGGCCGCGTAACCGATGCGGCGTCCCTGACCGGTTCAGGGGCCTTCGATCATATCGCGTTCCGCGCGCGGGAGCCGGAAGTCCTGATCGCGCGGCTCAAAGACAAGGGATATCCATTCCGCGAACGCCAGGTTCCGGACATGGATCTGTTCCAGGTTTTCGTCGAGGATCCGAATGGCATCACGGTCGAATTGAATTACTGGGCGGCAGACCAGAAGGCGGCATAGCGGAATGGTCCAGGCTCCCGCCATCGTCCCGTCCGAAGACCTGCCCGGTTACGAAGAAATGGTCGCGCGCGCGGCCGCACTGACACCGAAACTCGCCGCCCGCGCCGATGAGGTGGAAAAGACCCGGGTCATTCATCCGGACACCGTCAGTGATCTGTGGGAGACCCGGTTGTGGCAGGCGGTAAAACCCAAACGCTACGGCGGGCTGGAACTGGGCTACGGTGTGTTTATCGACCTGTCGGAACGCATCGGACAGGGCTGTGCGTCCACGGCGTGGATTTACGGCAACCTGCTCAGCCACGACTGGATGCTGCCGATGTGGAATCCCCGGGCGCAGGATGAGGTCTGGAAAGACAACCCGACGGCGCTGATCGCGTCGTCGCTGGTCGCTACGGCCGGCACGGCAAAGCGGGTCACCGGCGGTTACGAAATATCCGGGCAGTGGCCCTATTGCAGCGGCATAGACCCCAGCGACTGGATGATGATGGGCGCCATGATCGAGGATGACGGACCGCGTCGACCGATATGGATGGTGGTGCCGCGCGATGCGTTCGAGGAAATCGATACCTGGCAGGTAAGCGGCCTCGTGGGGAGCGGAAGCCGGGACGTGAAATGCGAGGGGGTGTTCGTCGCGGAACACATGACCCTGCTTCCCCATGAGGCGCGCGGCGGGCCGACGCCGGGCTCCGGCCACGTGCCGGGCCTGTTGTACCAGCTGCCGGTGTTGGGTCTTTTCCCCCATATCCTGCTGGGGCCGATGATCGGTATCGCCCAGGGCGCCTATGACGATTATGTCGGTGAAATCCGCGATCGCGTGTCGACCTATAATTCGTTAAGGCTGGCGGAACACGTGCAGATCCAGATGAAGGTCGCCGAAGCGGCCTCCCTGATTCAGGCGGCGCGGCTGCTCGGCCATGACAATATCCGCGAAGCCGAGCGCATCGCCGGGTCCGGCCGTATTCCGACGGTGGCGGAAAAAATCCGCTGGCGCCGCGACGGGGCCTTTGCCGCGCAGAACTGCGTGAAGGCGGTTCAGTTGCTGCAATCGGCCATCGGAGCCGCCGGAAACTATCTCAGTCACCCGTTCCAGCGCCGGTTCCGGGACATGCACGCGGCAGCCTCGCAGGTGCAGGTGAATTTCGACATCAACGGGGCGGAATTCGGCCGTGTCGAACTGGGGCTCGATCCAATCAACAAGGCGATCTGACAGGGGAACGCACATGCCGAGACTGCCCGCTCTTTCAAGCGAAGAAGCGCAAGCCGTACAAAAAGATCTCGGCCTGTACACGGACAACATGGGCGGCACCCTGCCGAACAGTGTGCTGACGCTGGCCCGCCGCCCCAATATCCTCAAAGCGGTAACCGACCTTTGGTATCAGACCATCATTGAACCCGGGCTGGTTCCGAAGGAACTGAAATGGCTGGCGGCCCACGTCGTCAGCGTGTCCGCCGGCTGCCAGTACTGCGCGGCGCATACGGGCGAAAATACCGTGATCGCGGATATGCCGGCGGAGAAGGTGCAGGCGGTCTGGGAATACGAGACGAGCCCGCTTTTTTCGGATGCCGAACGTATCGTGCTGCGGATCGCCCAATCCGTCGCGCAGGTCCCGAATGCTGTGACCGACGCGGATTTCGAAGAGCTGCGCAAGTACTGGGACGACGACCAGGTCGTGGAAATCATTGCGGCGATTTCGACCTTCGGATTCTTCAACCGTTGGAACGATACCCTGGCGACCGAGCTGGAATCCTCGCCGCTGAAATTCGCGCAGGAGAACCTTTCCGGCGCCGGCTGGTCGGTCGGCAAGCACGCAGCGGATTAGTATTCCATCCCGATAGAGGGCGTCACGCGGGGGCGAGACCCGCGTTTGATTGGAATTGCCTGAGCCCGTGAATGGACATAATCGGCATTTCTTCCTAGAGTCCGGGACAACGCAGGTTGCAGAAATCCGGGCGCTTGATTGATGCAAAGTTGCTGTCTCGGCCCGGCAGGAGGGACAGTGTTTTGGAATGCCAGGAAAAATGAAGCCGAATGAGCCAACTGGATAAACTGAATATCTCACGCCGCATCATTCCGTCGGTACGACCAAGACGCCAGAAAGACACGCCCGAGTACCGGCGCAACAAGCTGATCTCGAATATCGAAGAGCAGATTGAACTTGCCGAGCTGGCGATACAGGGAAAACCGCTTGAGTTGATGCGAAAGCGCGGCCGCTCCGAGATACCGGTGCGTCGGCGCCTCTGGTGGCAAAGCGACCCCGACGGCACTGTCCTGACACAGATTCGCTACAACAAGATCGCGATAAATCTCGCCGGGCGCGGGACGACTATCGAGGTGGATGGCCTGCAACGCCTGCAGTCGACATTCCGGACAGTCGTAAAGGCCGTAAAGGCGGGCGAGCTCGATACAGCCATCCTTTCGGCCGCCCGAAGATCGATTTCGAGCTGACATCGTCAATCCGGAGTGTGGGGGGCAGATGTCCGCGGGTGTTGCCACCCAGAACGCCAACCGACGCGCTAAACCAGTCTCAGATGGGAGACGGAAGAGGGGCTTGCACCTTCAGACGTGGTCGCGTCGGTGCCGCCCGCCGGTGCCGCTTTCATCATTGATTTGGCATCGTTTTCGATCAGCTGCAACAGGCGGCCATAGGCCGCCGTCTGCTGCGAAAGGGCCGCCCAGTCAAAAACACCGGCGATCTCTTCCGCCGGAACACCGCACTTCCTGAACAGCAGCCATTCGATGAAGCGCGCCGTCGCGACAATGTCATCTCGCACCCGTTCAGGTTCCCGCGGGTTGAGCTCGGGCGCATCGGCTTCGAGTGGCAGGGCCGTGGGGTTCGGCATGTAGTCGAGCAGGTCGCGTTGCATCTCTATCTGCAATTGGGCCGCGGCGGCGTGTTCGCCCGCCAGGCACTCCGTCGCCGTTTTCTGCAGGCGTTCGAGCGCGCCGACGACCTCAGTTTTCCAACCCCGCTCCCGGTCCGCAAGTTCGGTCCGACGCCGCTCCAGCGCCATGGCAAGCGCCTGAGCGTAATCAGGCGCGCCGCCCGGGATTTTTTCCCTGTCATCCATCAGGCGTGACCCACCGGACCGCTTTGCCGTCCGGCACCGGCGACAGCGCCCAGCGCTGTGCGCAGCAGATCCTCTGCGATATGTGCGGATTGGGCCGGCGGGGTATGGATCATGCCGGTTCTGATCGCGAGCGTCATTGCCAGAGCCTGCAGCAGGTCGCCGTTATTAACCTCGCCCGCCAGCGCGACATCGTCTTCGATCGTCTGCAGGAAGGCCGTGACGAGCTGGGAGATGCGCACGGCATCGGTTGTTTCCGGATGCAGGGGGAACTCTATCCTCAGGATGTCGCCGGTCGCTGTCGATACGGTGTAGGGGAGCTTTTTCATGGATTCCCGGATGTAGCGCAGACGCAGAAAGTTGTTTCTACCTTAACTACGTAGCGAATCCGGTCTTTGGATCAGGAGATTTGCGCCGTCGCCGCCCCGGTTACAATGCGACCGGTGCCAGGGTGCGCACGCCGCCACCGCCCGGCGGGACAGGCTTTCCCGACTGACCGGGCAGGACGTCCTGCAGCGAGAGCCTGCCCTTGCGTTCGTATGGCACAGAACTGTTGATTCCGAGGCGTCCTACATAGGCGGTGCCGTGCAGCCGGTAGGTGATTGTATCGCTTTTGCCGAGAAACATGAGTTGGCGGAAGACGCTCAGAATATTCGTGTTGCCGGTGACCGGGACTGTCGCATAGCCCAGCCGCGGCACGGTCACCGCAGTATTGCTCAGCCCGTCGGCGAAGGGTTGGCCGTTGACCTCCAGCTCGAAAGTCAGGCCGGTCAGCGGCAGTTCGAAATCGTTCGGGTTGCCGATTCGTATCTCGATAAGGAGTTCCTGGTTCAGCAGCCCGCCATTGCCCAGCCGGATATTGGATAGCTGTATCGATGGCGGTTTGGCGCTATCGACGGTCGCGCAGCCAATCAGCAGAGAGAAAAGGCCGAGGACAAGGAAACGCTTCATCGAGACCTCCGTAATTGCGGAAAAATGCAGAACCTTCGCAGGATAGCGGAATTTCGACATTGCCAGCACTTTTCATTACGGTAAGACTCGTACCGGGGCGTCCGTCAGTTATCACGCGTAAAAGGTAGGTGGATTATGAAAAAATTTCTCATCGTCATCGGAGCCCTTGTCGCTCTGGTAATCGTGGCATTGCTCGTTGCGCCGATGGTTATCCCGGTGGATACCTATAAGAAGGAACTTCTCGCGCAGATTGAGAAAGCAACCGGGCGGGAAGCGCGGATCGAGGGCGATTTCGGTATCTCGCTGTTCCCGACCGTCAAATTTACCGCCGGTAAATTCTCCCTCGCCAACGTCAAGGGCGGCAAGGCCGCCAAAATGGTAAGCCTCGACCAGCTGAACGTGCAAGTTGCCGTGCTGCCGTTATTGGGCGGGAACGT
The DNA here is from genome assembly GCA_038120765.1 of Rhodospirillaceae bacterium. Lineage (GTDB taxonomy): Bacteria > Pseudomonadota > Alphaproteobacteria > MPNO01 > UBA830 > CAXBCP01. Next base: position 34,981 of record JAYOMI010000013.1, on the reverse strand, counting down.
GGTGATCGATTCGTTCGTTCTGGACAATCCGGTGATCAATCTGGAGGTCGATGCGCAGGGCCGCCCCAACTGGGTATTTACACCGGCGGCGGGCGCGAAGGCCCCCGCGGATGACAAAAGTGCCGCGCCCGAAGCCGCTGCCAGGGGCGATTCCGGCGGGCTTGGGCTCTCGGGCCTCCAGCTTGGCGATGTCCGCCTAGTGGACGGCAGGATCGCCTATAGCGACGCGCAGGGCGGGGTCTCCCAGACGGTCGATGCCATCAATATGAGCGTATCGCTGCCATCCATGACCAGCCCGATGGCCGCGAGAGGCTCGCTGGTATGGAACAGGGAAAAAATAGATCTGGTACTCGGGGTCGACAATCTGAATGCCTTTCTTGCCGGAACGCAGACGGGTCTGAACGCCGCGGTCGCGGCGTCGACGGTCAAATTCGATTTCAAGGGCACCGCTTCCAGCAAGCCACAGATGAAGGCCTCGGGGACGATCGAGCTCGATGTGCCTTCGGTCCGGGAACTCGCAGCCTGGGCCGGCCAGCCGCTGACGGCGCCCGGGACCGGATTCGGCCCGCTCAAGATCAGCGGCAGCATCGGCGTCGATGGCCAGAAATACAGTTTCACGGGAGCGAGGCTGTCGCTTGATGCGATACAGGCGACCGGCGATTTCCGATTCGATGGCAGCGGCAGGGTTCCCTATATCAATGCGGGCCTTGGCACCGGGATGCTCGACCTCAACCCCTATCTCCCGCCCGAAAAAACGGCCGGCAGCGGCGCTGCCACGCCTTCGGCCCCCGCAGGAACGGGCGGTAACGCGGCGGCGCCGGCATCCCAGGGCTGGAGCACCGATCAGATCAATCTGTCCGGCCTGCGCGCGGTGAATGCGGATATCGCGCTGAACGTCGCGGGACTCGCCATCCGAAAGATCAAGGTCGGAAAATCCGCCGTGAAAGTCGCCCTCAAGGGCGGACGGTTGACCACGAACCTGACCGAGATGGCGCTGTATGGCGGAAACGGGACGGCGACCATCACCGCCGACGGCGCGGCATCTGTCCCCGCTGTGGCTGCAAAGCTCGATCTGTCCGGCCTGCAGGCCAATCCGGCGCTGAAGGATGCAATCGGCATGGACCGTATCGAAGGCGCGCTGAACGCGAACATCGACGTCGCCATGCGCGGCGGCAGCCAGCGGGACATGATTTCGGCGCTGGGCGGCAACGGCAAGGTCCGCTTTGCCGATGGTGCAATTCGCGGCATCAACATCGCGGCCATGGTGCGCAACGCCGCCAGCGCGTTTCTCGATTCGTCTGCGCGTGAGACGCAGAAGACCGACTTCGCCGAACTTTCCGGCACGTTCAATATCGCGCGCGGCGTTCTTGCCAATGACGACCTGACGTTGTTGTCCCCGCTGC
>JAYOMI010000013.1:30859-33568 GCA_038120765.1 Rhodospirillaceae bacterium | reverse complement strand
TCGGCGGCAAGGGGACGGTCAACTTGCCGAACCGCACCGTCAATTACCGCATCGAGCCCAAGGTCGTGGCATCGACGCAGGGGCAGGGCGGCAGCACCGATACGTCCGGCGTGAAGGTGCCGGTGATCGTGACGGGCCCCTGGGACAATCTCAGCTACAAGCCCGATCTCGCCGGGGTAATCGACGGTATCGCCAAGGACCCGAAAAAGGCGCTCGAAGGGTTGAAAAACCTGGTCCCGGGTCAGGGCGGTTCCGGCGGCGGCACAGCCCTGCCGAAACCGGAGGATGCGCTAAAAAAGCTGTTCGGCCGGTAAAGCGCGCGCCGCAGGGTCGGTATTGGCGAAAAAGCGCCGGTCAGGACGCGTTCTCGCGCTCCCTGGCCATGCGTTTCCATTTCTCGCCGACGAGGCAGACAACCTTTGCCACCGTCAGCTGGCGGCGCAGGGCGTTGCCATACTGATTGAACTGGCGCGGGTTAAGCGTCCCGCTGTCGGGCAGGGTGCCTGGCTCCGCGTCCGGACGGACGCCGCTGCCGCGGATCGCATTCAGAAGGTTGCGCGGCGTCGTGGAATAGGACCGGCCGCGCCGGGGCGCCCCGGCGACATGAACGCCGACCACCTCGCCCCGGGCATTGATCCAGGGACCGCCGCTGATTCCGCTGAGGTCTGTGCCGATATCCGGCACCCGCGTGATCTGCGTCCAGGCGACGACCGGCTCGTCGGTATTATAGCGCCCGCGGGCGAGCATACGGCCGCGGCCGAGCACGCGGCCATGGACATCGCCCGGGTCGCCCTTCGGGAAACCGAAGGAATAGCCGTCTTCGCCGATGCGCATCTGAGGTTCGATAATCGGCAACGCGGGCGTGCCGCCGCGGGTCCACAGCACGCTGATATCGGAGTTGCGCTCCTGCCGGATGCGGCGAACGCGGACCAGCCGCCCGTTTGCTTTCTGCAACCCGATGATGTCGCAGCCGTCGGTGACGTGGCGCGCGGTGACCCATATGCCCGCACGGTTGACCGAAAACGCGCTCCCTGATGACGAGCCCTGCTTGTCGCCGACATCGACAATAAAACGGGGATCGCTGAAGGACTCGGGCGGGAGCACGCGGCCTGCGCCGCGCGGCGTTTCGGGGGGCGGTGAAATAGCCGGCGGCGGCGCGAACTGACGCGGGTCGGGGCGGCGTTCTCCGCCGCCATCGCCGTCGCCCATAAAGCGCCCGACGATCGCAAGGACCACTATAAATCCGAGCGCAATAATGTCGCGAAGCTTCATCCCTCTCTGTCCGGTCCCCGCGCTCTGTCCCGCCTAGCCTGACACGGCGGCGGCATTGATGAGGGCGATCGCGATCTTGATGCCAACCACAAGGATAGCGGCACCCATTTCGCCGTTTTCGATCCGGGTCGGCAGATCCATGAGCAGGGCGTCGCCGATCCGGTAGGCCAGAATCTGGATCAGAAGGGTCACGATCCCCCAGATAACGATATCCCAGACATTGACGCTGGTCGCCATACAGATCGCGAGCGGGATCGCCAGGCCGACAATGGCGCCCGATATCGACAGGGCGGCTGCGGTGTTGCCGTTCCGGATCAGGCGCAGTTCGTGATAGGGCGTTACCAGATGATAGATGGTCACGCCGAGCCCGAGCATGCCAAGCGTGACTGCCAGATGCAGCAACAGCACCGGGAAACCGGCGAGAAAACTTTGGATAACGGCGTCCATGGCAAAAATCCGGATTGTCTTGATGGGAAGCGCGATCCTATCTCCAATCGGTTCTTTCCCCAAGGGCTGAGCGGAATTCCTCTGGCAATCGCGTGCTTCAATTCTCGGCCCGATTGGCATAGCCTGCGGCCCGTCAGGTCCGGCGATTTAAGGGAGGATTTTCATTGGCGCGATATCTGGTGACGGGTGGTTGCGGTTTTATCGGCTCGCACCTTGTGGATGCTCTCGTTGCCGCGGGACACGAGGTGCGCATTCTCGATGACCTGTCCACCGGAAAGCGCGAAAACGTGCCGGGGATCGATGATATCGTCATCGGTGACGTGTCGGATGCGGGTGTCGTCGCCCGGGCGATGTCGGGCGTTGACGGATGTTTCCATCTCGCCGCGATTGCTTCCGTCCAGCGGTCGAACGAGGAATGGGCGCTGACCCACCGCGTCAACCTTTCCGGGGCGGTAAACGTGTTTGACGCCGCGCGGAATGCCAATCCATCGGGCCCCGTTCCCGTGGTCTATGCCTCATCGGCTGCGGTATACGGCGATAACCCGGCGGTACCCCTCGCCGAGGATGCCGCGAAATACCCGCTGACCGCCTACGGTGCCGACAAGCTCGGTTGCGAATAGCATGCGCGCGTCGCCGGAAACGTACACGCCGTGCCGACAACGGGTTTCCGGTTTTTCAATATCTACGGTCCGCGCCAGGACCCGGGGTCCCCCTATTCGGGGGTGATCTCTATTTTTGCCGACCGGCTGGCGTCAGGGAAAACCGCTACGGTCTTTGGCGATGGTGGGCAGTTGCGCGATTTCGTGTATGTCGGGGACTGCGTGCGGTTCATCATCGTAGGCATGGGCCGCGCGACACAAGATGCCGACGTCTTCAACGTCTGCACCGGCGCGCCGTCGTCGCTGCACGATCTGATTGCGGCGCTGTCGGCTGCCGGTGGGCGCGATCTCAATGTTGAATACGCCCCGGCGCGTATCGGCGATATCCGGG
>JAYOMI010000013.1:14864-30849 GCA_038120765.1 Rhodospirillaceae bacterium | reverse complement strand
GATGCAACCCGCGCGACGGCAGAGTTTGGACTCCGCGCCGGCACTCCGTTGCGGGACGGACTCGCCAAGACCCTTGCGTCCCTTCGCGGATGAGCACGGCTGACGCCGTTCAGGAAATCAGCGACTGGCTGATAGGGCAGGGATTGTCCGAAGGCAGCTATGACCAGCTGCTGGCCGCGTTTTCCGAGCGGTTGAACGAAGCGGGTATCGTCGTACAGCGCTCCATGATGGCACTGCGCACCCTGCACCCGACGATAGATGCGCGGGGCTTTGTCTGGCGGCAGGGTGCCGCGGCCGAAATCGAAAACTTTACGACCGACCGGGGTCCGACGCAGGCGTTCCTCGACAGCCCGCTTGCCTATCTGCTGCAGAACCGGGATATCCGCGAGGTGCGGCGACCGCTGAGCGGCCCGAACGCGACCTTCGACTTTCCCGTGCTCAAGGAACTGCGAGACGAGGGCATCACCGACTACTTTATCGTGAAAGTGCCGTTCAAGGTGGCCTCGCTTGCAGGCTTCGAATCGGGGATGCTGATCTCCTGGGCGAGCGATGCGCCGGACGGGTTCACGCCCGCGTCCATCACGGCGCTCCGCCGTCTTGCCCCGCGGCTCGCGCTTGTGATGAGCAACCGCCTGCTGCGCGAGGTGACGATCAACGTCCTGGATACCTATGTCGGCCATCAGGCCGGGGAGCGCATCCTGCGCGGCGAGATCAGCCGGGGATCGCTCCAGCAGATCGACGCTGCCATTCTGTTGATGGATTTCCGCGGTTTCACCGCCCTGTCCGACCGGATCGACGGCGCCCATATGGCGGCCCTGCTGAATGAATATTTCGAACGCGTTGTGCCGCCGGTCCTAGACCGGGGCGGCGAGATTCTGAAGTTCATGGGCGACGGTGTGCTTGCCACCTTCAGCCTGAAAGATCTGCAGGACGAAATAGTCTGCAGGACCGCGCTCGATGCGGCGATTGATGCTCTCAATAACGTGCGGGGCTGGAAGGCCGAACGCGTCGCCGGCTCGGCTCCGGTGATGGATCTCGATATCGCGGTTCATCTGGGCCGGGTGCAGTTCGGTAATGTCGGCGCGGGCGACCGGCTTGATTTCACGGTCATCGGCGCCGCGGTGAACGAGGCGAGCCGCATAGAAGCGTTGAGCGATGAGTTGGACTGCCATCTTCTGGTATCCGAAGTATTCGCCGCAGCGGCGACAAGCTGTACCGGCCGTCTGGTCTCGGTCGGTCGGCACGGCCTGCGCGGTGTCAGCCGGAATCAGGAATTGTTCACCGTCGATTATTGAGGTTTAGCCAATGCCGGAGGTCGCCGGCTTCATGACCGCGTCGGACGACTGCCGACATTTATCAAGCGTCAGCGTAAAAGTCCGTTAGAGACGGAGATTCCCGCCTTCGCGGGAATGACGCAGGGTACGCAATCACCGTCACACGGGTTTGCCCGTCATCCCCGCGGAGGCGGGGGGCTTTCATAAGCTAGGGAAGTTTCTTCATCGCCCGCAATTCCCGGAGCACCGGCATGTCTTCTAGGTCCTTATCCGACAGCCGGTCCCATTCGATGGCGTCGGGCGGCGGCGGCGGATTCCCGATCCGGAGGGTCTGTGTCGGCGTTGCGATTACCGTCAGCGGCAAGTCGTTGCTCTCGATCGGGAATGCGCCGACCACCTGCACGTCGTTGACCGTCGTCGCCACCGGTACGGCGTCATGCCCCAGTTCGCGCAGGATGGCGAATTCGATATCGCTGTATCCGGCGCCCTTGCCGGCGCGGCGCCCGGTATCGGTGACCGCCACGCAGCCGGTAACGATGGCATCCATCTGCGGCAGGTCTTTCAACGCAGTCGGTTCGGCCCACTTCGCGCAGCGCGACATCTGGGAGGCATCGTTGATCTCATCGAACGGAATCTTCGCCGGGTCGAGTTTCAGAAAACCGGCTTTAAGCTTCGGTGTCGGCACATAGACCGTGATCCCGCGCCGCAGCGCTTCGGCACGCACGTATTTCTGCGGAGAATCCGGATTCACCTTTATTCGTTTTGCATCCCGCCATTCCGGCTCTTCGAACAGACGCAGTGCCGCATCCTTCGCGCCTTTGAAGTTGGGAATGCGTCCATGCGGCGGAAACGGAAACGCGGCGAGCTTTTCGGCTTTCAGCGTGTCCCAGACCGCCTGGCGGGCGGATTGTTTTGTCGGGTAGTCGGTTTTCATAGCGGCGATGATAGCCGGGACGGGAGACGACGCAAATCGATCGCTTCAACCTCAGGGATGACGAGGTGAGCCGAAAGGGACGCTTGCTAGGTTTGCGCCATATCCAGCAACTGCGCTTCCCAGTCCCCACGGCTGAAATTCAGAATTCTCAACGGGTCGTCCGGGCCCCAGGTCAGTTCCAGGGCGACGTTCGGCGGGGCGACAGACAGGTGATAGGTTTCCTGCCAGTGCGGATTGTTCGGAATATCGGACGGCAGGATCATTTTGTCAGCCGCCGCTTCCGGAAGCTCGGGTCCTGTGAAGCTGATATGAAACGGCATGCCGTCGGGCGTTTCCGCCGTGGCGCGCCAGGTAGATTTGCCGCTGTCGTCTTCCGACTTCCGGCCGTCGCGGGCCAGTACCGCCAGCGCGGCGGCCGAGAGGTGGAGCAAGTCAGGGGCCGTGGCGGTCGGATATACGTCTGTATCTATGGCCCGGTGACCGCGCTGCTCCGCGCGTTCCGATGACGGATGCGTGTCCGGCCCTTTCGGCGTTTTGTAGCCTTCTTCCTTCCGGATTTTCATGTAATCCCGGAACATGCTGCGCCGTTCGGTATTGCCTTTTTCTTTCCAGATATACGGGCAGACGTCGATGCAGATATGGCAGTAGGATTCCCGGAAACGTGAAATCGGGTAGCATTTCTCGATATCGGTCAGCCAGCGTTTGACGCCGTTGGTTGTAATATGATCGTCGGGAATGGCGTCGCCGGGACAGTTGTTGCGGCACAGGTTGCAGGTCGAACAGTAGTCCTGGATACCGAAACTCCGGGGTGAATCATATGCGACCGGCAGGTCGGTGGTAACGAAGCCCGGGCGGAAATTTGCGCCGAGTTCCGGATGGATCAGGCTCCCGTGGCGGCCGAGTTCGCCGAACCCGACTTCCTGGAACACCGGTATCGCCTGAATCTGGAACGAACCGTTATGGTGGGCGAGCGCGGTATAGCCGAGTTCCTCGCGGATATACCGGGCGAGATCGGTGGCGATGTCGGCACATTTCGCATAGGCGGTCATCGCTTCGAGATCGACTTCGTCGGGGCCTTCAAGCGCCTTTGCGTAATCTTCATAAACGATTACCGCGATGACATTCTTGTGGGGCAGGTCGACGCCGAGTTAGATGAATTCGGGTTTCAGGGCGGTCATTCCAGTATCGGACGCACCGAGTTCCGCTGCCTTTTTCTTGATCAGGTTACTCAGTTCCTGCGGGTCGGTAATCTCTGTTTTCTGCGGGGCGACGGGACCATCGCGGTAGGGCGTCAGGCTGTCCCAGTGCGCCATCATGGCGTCGCGGGCCGGGAACTTGCGCTGCCACAACGGCACATCGTCCATATTGCGGTCCCGCAGCGAGGCACAGAGCAGCGCATCCTGCATACCCTGTTCGCGACTCCAGCTTTTTCCGATCATTCCGAATCTCCCGCCGTGACTGCGTCAGGCGAAGCTTAGGACGTTTGTGCAAAGGGTTACAATAGTCAGAAGGATCGCGAAATCGGCAATACTTAAAAATCGCGCGAGACCCTCTGGATCAAAATCGTGGAGGGTGGGATAGTCGGCTCAGGGTTTGATTTTTCAGGTAGTGCACCATGGGTAGGCTTACGAAACATCGCGTGTTTTTGGGGAGTGTCGCAGTCCTCTCTCTTTTTGCGATTCCCGCCAAAGCGGCCCCGGTTACATTCAATTTCTCAGGCACGCTCTCGTTCAACAGCACGTTCAACACAGGCAACCTTCAGGCCGGGGTGGAAACCGCTGTTCTTGACGCCCTGCCCGACGGTACGTCGATCAGCGGATCGTTTACCGTCGATCTGAGCGTCCCGGATTTCAACGCGGCTGACGCCGCCGTGGGCGATTACCGCTCTGCCGTGACCGGCGGAGCGCTGACGGCAGGCGGATTCGCTACCGGTGGCGGCGCTCTGAACTGTTTCCTGCCGAACTTCGACTGCCGCGTCGGTATCGAAAATGACTTCCTGTTTGTCCATCCGACCGTGGGGTCTCTGGACCGGATTTAGGTGGCCGGCGGATTTATCGCGTCGCCGACTTTGACCGATGAGGTTGTCACGCAATCTGGCGCGGTCAGTTCCAGCCCGTTCTTTGATTTCGATGGGCAACCAATTCTGCTGAAGGCCGATTTGTTCGCGGTCGATTACGATATCGTGAACGACGACGGTCTCATCGATCCCGGTACGGTGGATTTCACGTCCGGTAATTTTGTGGTCTTTTTACCGACGATATTCAACATACCCGGGAGTGGCGGTTCACCCGCCCGTATCTCGTTTAATATTGACGATATCACCCTTTCAAGCACGAGCATTCCGGTGCCGCCGACGTTTCCGATCGCGCTCGGCGGTTTCCTGATGCTGTGGGTGATGCGCCGGCGGTCCTAGATTGCCCCCGGTGGGGCGAATTTCTCCCAGAAGCCCGGGCGTTGCGGCAGTTCGCTGAACGGTACCACCTTGTCCGCCGCACGGCCGATGATGCCGCTCGCGGTATCGCCGCGGTCGGCGAGGTACGTCTCGACCGTCGTCACGGCATCGGCCAGCACGCCGAACCCGTTGGTCCAGACGGCGCTTGAAATCTGCACCGCATGTGCCCCCGCCAGCATCATCCGCAGGACGTCTTCCCCCGACCGGGCGCCGTTCATGCCGATCAGCGGCGCGTCAGCCCCGAGATGGCTGCGGGATTTCGACAGCCAGTAGCAGGTGATCGGCAGGGCCCAGCCGCCGCCGGTGCCGAGATTGGTGCCGAGCAGGGGCGCCTGTGTCTCGAGCTCCGGGATCATGCCGAGGAAACGCCCCATCAGGGATACCGCTTCGGCGCCGCCGTCGAGGGCGGCCTTCGCCAGCGCCGCGACATTCTCGCTCTGACCGGTGATCTTGACCCAGACGGGGATGTCTACGGCGTCGCACACCGCTTGCACGATCTCGGTTATACGATCCGTCGCCCGTTCGGTGGTGACGACGCCGGCGGCCTCGTCGCCATAGGGGGTGCCGACATTGTATTCGAGAATGCGGATGCCGGCGGCTTCAACCTGCTTCGCCATGGCCACAGCGGCATCCAGATCGGCGAGGATGATGCTGCCGACGACGTACTGGCCGGTTTCGGCAGCCTCCGCGTCGAGGCGGGCCGTAATCTCGAGCCAGGCGTCGAAATCCATTGTCTGCAAGCCGGACCGGCAGGCGAGCGTGGCGTTGCGCGGCGCGGTAAAATCCCATGGCAGGCGGTTCCAGTCGCCGTCGAGCAGGGCGTAATCGGTGCGGTCCAGCTGGTCCTTTGCCGCCTGGGTCTCATTGACGGATTTTGCGACCACCGCGCCGACGCCCGCGGCCAGCGCGGATCGCAGACCGGCTTCGGTCAGGACATGTTCGCCCGAGCCGCAGATCACCGGGTTTTTCAGCGTGATGCGGCCGATGCGGGTTTCTGTTGCCGTCATGTCAGGAACCTTTCAACAGGGTTTCATAAGCGTCGGAGCCCAGTACGGCCGATATCCCGGCGGCTTCGTGCTGGAGCAGGGCGATGGCGTCGGGTGTCTCCGCGATGTCCTGCGCGGCGCCGACCACCGCGATGGTGCCGGCCAGCTCGTCCCCGTCGCCCAGAAGCGGGGCGGCGAGAATGTTGATCCCGCCCAGCATCTCTCCGGATGAGAATTCGTAGAGCCGGGACCGGATCGCATCCAGCCGGGATTCGGTGGCCGTGCGCTCCGCCGGCGACAGCGGATCGAGAATACGTTCGCGGATCGCGGCGGGAGCCCAGGCCAGGGCAATGCGTCCCTGCGCCGATTGTGGCGCCGTCAGGCGGACCCCGGGGCGGACGCTGATCCGCACCACGTTCTCGCTTTCGGTTACGGCGACGATCAGTGCTTCGCCGTTGATCGGGGTCGACAACACAATGGTCTGGCCGAAGGTATCGCGCAGGCTGTGCATCGGGCGTTCGGCGATACGGGTGATTTCGAACTGTTCGCGCGCGGCCTGCCCGAGATGGAACAGGCGCGATCCCAGCCAGTAGCGTTCGCCGTTGCGTTCCTGGGACACGAAGCCCAGTTCCCGGAGCGTCTTCAGGTGACGATGGATGCGCGCCCGCGGCATGTCGAGCTGGCGCGACAGGTCCGCCAGCCGTACCGGTCCGCCGGAACCGGCAAGCGCTTCGAGAATCTGCGCCGCGACGGCGACCGATTTGATGGTGCCGTCGCCCGCGCCGTCGGTATTGTTGCGGTCATCAGGGGAAGCCATTGTGTGAATATACGCCGATCGCCGATTGTCCCGCCAGAGCGACCGGTTCCGTCCTCGAATAATTCAGGGTAGCGTAATGCCATGAAGACGGCCCTTTTCGTTTTGGTTGCACTGTTTCTGGCGGCGGCCCCGGCGCGGGCGGATATCGCGGCCGCGCGGGCGGCGGTGTTCGCCGGCGATCCGGCGCCGGCACGGGCGCTGGCAGAGGATGGCGACATGGCGGCGCAGGAATTGCTGGCCGGAGCCTATCTTACCGGGCGCGGCGTTGCCCGCGACCCGGCCGCCGCCGCGGCCTGGCTTCTCCGGGCGGGTGCGCAGGGCAGTCTCAGCGCGTCGATCATGCTGGCGCAGCTTTATGCCGAGGGCACGGGGGTTGCGCAGGACATGGCCGAGAGCACGCGCTGGCTCGAGAAGGCCGCGATGCAGGGCGATGCAGAGTCCCAGCTTTCCCTCGGCGTGCGTTACATCGAGGGCACCGGCGTGGCGGTGGACCCGGAAACGGGCATGTCATGGATCGAAAAAGCGGCACGGCAGGGCGACCCCGTGGCGCAGACGCAATACGGCACGGCGCTTGCCAACGGGATCGCAGGCGTTCCCCGGCTGGGCGAGGGAATCGGCTGGATCGCCCGCGCGGCAGAACAGGGGCATGTGGACGCCCTGATGACGATGGGCACGGTTTACGCGCAGGGCATCCTTGGGGAGGCGGATATTGTTATGGCCTATAAATGGTTCCGCCTCGCGGCTAATATGGGGGAAGAACGGGCGATGCAGATTACGGGCGCGATGAAACAGAGAATGATGCCCGAAAAGCTTGCACGTGCCGAAAAGATGGTGAGGGAATGGACGCAGAAGTAGCCAATATGCCGACGGTCGCCGACCTGGTGGCCCGTGCCCGCGCAATCGTGCCGACCCTCTCGGCGCGCGCTGCGGCGACGGAGGCCAACCGGTCCATGCTGCCGGAAACCCTCGAAGACCTGACCCGGGCGGGTATGTTCAGGATCATGCAGGCGCGGCGCTATGGCGGCTATGAAATGGGCCTGCCGGCGATGGCGGAGGTCACCGCGGAGATCGCGCGCGGTTCCGCATCCGATGCGTGGATTGTCGGGCTGTGCGGCAACCAGAACCGCTTTGTCGGCTGTTATCCGAAGGAAGCACAGGAAGAGGTTTTCGCGCGCAGCGGCGACCATCTGATCACGTGTCTCGTCACCGGGCCGACAAGCACGGCGGAGCGGGTCGCGGGCGGTTTCCGGCTGTCCGGCAAATGGCCCTATGTGAGCGGCGTCGACCAGTGCAACTGGCTATTGCTGTCCGCCTTTGACGGCGGCGCGGATGCGGGCGGGGCAAGTGCCTCGCTCACCTTTCTCGTCCCGCGCGAGGACGTGGCCGAGGTCATCGACGACTGGCATGTGATGGGTCTGCGCGGCACCGGGTCGAAGACGGTCATGCTGGAAGACGTCTTTGTGCCGGAATACCGTGCGATGAATGTGTGGAACTACGATGCCGATCCGCCGCCGGGTGCGGCGGTCAACCCGGGCGCGATGTTCCAGGGCGTACCGCGGATCATGATTTTCACCACCATGCTGACCGTGCCCGCGCTCGGAATTGCCCAGTCGGCGGTCGAAGCCTATCGCGAACGGCTGGAAACCCGGGGATCCGCGCTGATGTCGGGCAAGCAGTCCGAAAACGCGCCCTCGCAGATCGCCCTCGGCCGGGCGAGCGAGCAGGCGGCGATGGCGCGCGATATCCTGATGGGAGCGGCGCACGATTTCCAGCGCCGCGCCGAAGCCGGCGACACATTCACCGCCGAGGACCGGATCGGCCACCGCCTGCGCATGGCGGAGGTGATGCGGATGTGTACACAGGTCGTGACCGACGTCTTCATGGACGCAGGCACGGGGGCGATGTTCGACGGCAACCCGCTGCAGCGGATGTTCCGCGATATGTATGCGATCCGCTCTCACGTGGTGATCGATCCGAACAATGCGGCGGAAAACCGCGGGCGTCTGTTGCTCGGTATCGATCCCAAACCGCCCTTTGTCTGATGCGTTTCACCCGTGAAACACCTGTCTCAGATTTGAGACAGTTTCGGCGCCCGCTTGATCCACGAAAAGAGGCTTGTTGATATGCTTCCCGAACATGAAACCGGCACCGTCAAAACCGGCGATGTGGAATTGTTTTACCGCCGCTTCGGCGCGCCGGGGGCAACCCCGATCCTGATCCTTCACGGACTCAGCTATTTTTCCTATGACTGGATCGGCGTCGCGTCCGAACTTGCCGCCGCCGGGCGCGAGGTCGTGGCGATGGACATGCGCGGATTCGGCGATTCCACATGGAGCGCGAGCCAGTCCTACGGAATCGGCGATTTTGCCGCAGACTGCATCGCGGTCCTCGATCACCTTGGCTGGGACAAGGTCAACCTGATGGGCCATTCGATGGGCGGCCGCAACGCGACATGGTGCGCCGCGGAGTATCCGGAGCGTATCAACACATTAGTCCTATGCGATTATTCGCCGGTAAACGCCAAGGAAGGCTCCATGCGCGTTACCCGCACCGTCGCCGGCGTGCCCGACAGTTTCGCCACTGTCGATGACGCCCTCGCCTATTTCGGCAAGGACACCAACCTTGCGGCGGACGATCCGTACCGGCTGCGGATGATTGCCTATCTGCAGCAGACCGATGCGGGGCTGACCATCAAGCGCGACACGTATCACCGTGCCCGCTTCCAGGCCATGCTTGACGGCGATGGCCCCGCCGGCGGCGGCCCCAACATGTGGGCGAAGCTGGCGGAGGTCGTGGCGCCGACGCTGGTGATACGCGGCACACGCTCCGACATGTTCGCCGCCGAAAACGTCCAGAAGGTCAAAGGTACCAACACACGGATCACGCTGGTCGAGGTCGATGCGAGCCACGACGTCGCCGGCGACGCGCCCGAAGCGCTGGTCGCCGAAGTGAATAAATTTCTGGGAGAGAACACATGAACGAGATGACCAAGCCTGCTGCCGCGTCCCGCCCCAACCTCAAACCCGTCGGCGTGCGGGGGATCGACCATCTGGCACTGGTGACCGACGACATGCCGGCGACCATGGATTTCTATACCCGCGTACTCAAACTGCAGCTCGTCCACGTGCGGCGCGTGCCGTTCGAAGCCGATCGCGGACAGCCGCCCTATGAGAACCTGCGGCACTATTTTTTCAACATGGGCAACGACACGTTCCTTGCCTTTTTCGAATACCCAAAGGATCTCGAGCGATCCAACCGGGACCTGCCGGGCGGCATGCAGCACCTGGCGTTTCACGTGCCCAAGGCCGACTTCGACGATCTGTGCGCGCATGTCAAAAGCTGCGGCGTCGACCTGATCGGCCCGATGCACCTCGGCGGGCGCTTCTGGTCCGCCTATTTCTACGATCCGAACGGTATCCGCCTCGAGCTGGCGACCAGCATTGCCGATGCCGATCTGTCGGTGATCGAATCCGGCTGTCAGACCGAGGCCGAAGCCCGCGCCGAACTGGAAACCCTGTTCGACGCTCCGGCCGAGGTCGAGAAATGGCTGCAGGTTATGCCGCTGGTCGATGAGGAAATCGCCGGAGACGTGCCGACGGGTTGAGCGTCCCAATGCCCGTCATCCGCGCTTTCGCGGGGGGTAAAGGAAACGCTTAATCCCCGCGATATGTCTCGAACAGCTTGTTCATATTCAGGTCGGCGCCCTGTATGCCGCTGAAATCGCCGTTTTCGGCGATCCCTGTCGCAGCGCGGATCAGGCCGGCATAGGCGCTGCGGGCGAGTTGTCCGCCGACGCTGATACGCCGCGCGCCCAGTGCCGCGAGCGTGTCGACTGACAGCCCGAAGGTCAGCACGTTGACCGGCTTCGGGGCGACAGCCTTGATCACCGCGGCGATCTGGTCTTCCTCGCGCAGGCCGGGCGCGTAAAGACAATCGGCGCCGGCATCCGCATAGGCCCTGATACGCGCCAGCATGTCGTCGAAATCCGGCTTGCCCGCGAAGAAGCCTTCCGAGCGCGCCGTCAGGAAGACGCCGGTGCCGCTATCGTCGATTGCCCGGCGCGCGGCTTTCACGCGCGCGACCGAAAGATCGAAATCGTAGAGCGGATCCTCCGGCGCCCAGCTGGAATCCTCGATCGAGAGCCCGGCGACCCCGGTGTCGATCGCCAGCTTCACATTCGTTGCGACGCCGTCGGGATCGTCCGCGAACCCGTTTTCGAAATCCGCGTTTACCGGAATGTCCGTCGCGGCGCAGAGCGCGGCCAGATGCGCCAGCACGTCGTCGCGGGCCAGGTTGTAGTCGGGCCGGGCGTTCGACCACGCGAACCCGGCACTCGAGGAGGCGAGCGCCTTGAACCCCAGGCTTTGCAGGATAGCGGCCGAGCCGGCATCCCAGGGATTGGGGATAACGAAACAGCCTTCTTTGTGCAGGTCGCGGAATGTCTCGCGTTTTTCGGCAACGGTGGGACGCATGGGGTCTGCTTCTTTGGTCTCGGGCGACAAGTCTGCCGCGGTGGCCGGGCGACGTCATCCCGGAAATTTCGGAATGTGCCCGGTTTACCCGATAGACCGCGACAATCCCTCGTCGATCTCGCCGGCCAGGGCGCGGCCTTCGAGCGACTTGATGTTCGCGGGCGCGGAGGGGCCGCCGTCGATGCAGGCGTCGCAGGAATTGAAGCTGGTGAACGGCACCGGGATGGCGCGCATGGCGGCCTCGAGGCGTTTCATGTCTTCCTCGGTTTCGGGCGCCAGCGGCTCGTTCGCGGCGAGCAGTTCGGCGGCCTTCACATCGTTGCCATCCGCCTTTCGCCGCAGCATGTCGAGCCAGATGCGCTGGTAATCCGCAGCACGGTCGTAATGTCCGCGCACACAGCATTCCGGGTAATTCAGCAGGCGCGCTTCGTCGGCCACCGTGATGGCGGCGGTTTCGCAGATTTCGACAACCTCGTCGGCGACCGATTTCGCCCGGCAGATGTAATAGGCGCGGTGTTCCGCAAAGGCCTGCCGCGTGTGATCGAGATACCAGTCCGGCAGGTCCGCGCCCGCGCCGGCATCTGCGCTTGCATCCCAGAACGGGCCTTCGACGATATGCAGTTTTGCGTCGGTCGCCACCTGCAGCACGCCCTTGATCCAGATAGGATCGTTATAGCCTCGCCCCAGCAGCATGACCGGTTTGACGCCCGCCATCATCGAGAGGAAATCGAGCGCTTCCTGGGCGCCGGCCTGGGCCTCGCGCATGTCGCTGCGGTCGGATGGAATGGCGTTCAGTTTCTTCAGCGTGTTGCGCAGTCGGGATTTGTTTTGCAGGGGCATGAGGTTTGTGAGCAGTGCGGACTGTTGAAGGGCGGTCGTGAACTACCGCAACCCTATAACAACGACGTCCCGCCGGCGAAAGCCGGGATATTCAAAAGAGGAATACTTGCCCGGAGAGTCCGGCCTGAAGAAGGGTGCCGCTGTTCACTCCGGCACGCCCGCCGGCTCCGGCTTGTTGTCGCGGCTGCGTGCCAGAAGGAAGACCAGCGGCGCCGATAACAGAGAACCGATCATGATCAGGGTGAAATCGTTCAGGAATCCCAGCGCCATCGCCTGCCGATTCACCTCCAAGTTCAGCAGGGCGAGCCCGTTGGAGGTCAGGATGTCCCACTGTTCGGGCATCCATGGCGATTGCATGGCCTCGCTATAGGGATTTATCCGCTCCGCCATATAGGCATGGCTGATGGACTGGGTACGCGACAGGACGCTGACCACGATGGAAACGCCGATACCGCTGCCGTAGTTCCGCAACAGGCTCGTAAAGGTGGATGCCTCGGTGCGCAGATTCGCGGGCAGCGTCCAGAAACACACGGCAGTCAGCGGCACGAAGATCATGCCGATGCCGATCCCGTTGAAAAACGCGGCAAAGATAAAAGCCCATATGCCGACATCGGGCGTGAAGGTCGAAAACAGGTAGGCGGAATAGGCCGTCGAGGCGAAACCGATGGCAATCTGGGTCCGCGGATCCATTTTCCCGCTCAGCCTGCCGGCGAGGATCAGCCCGAACAGGGAACCGAGACCGCGCGGCATCATCACCAGTGCCGCCGTCAGGATCGGATAGCCCCGCAGGTTCTGCAGGAACAGGGGCATGATGACATTCATCGACAGCACCAGTACCCCGAGCAGGAACATGAATCCCAGCCCCAGCATGAAGTTTCTGTCTTTCAGGATACCGGGGCTGATGAACGGGTTCCCGGTCGTCGCGCTGTGAACGACGAACATGTAAATAGACAGGACCGCGATGGCCGTCGTCGTGATGATCATGTCCGATCCGAACCAGCCTTCGCTTTCGCCGCGATCGAGCAGGAACTGCGTTGCCGCGAGGGCCAGGGCGAGCATCGTGAAGCCGAACACGTCGAACCGGCGCTCCAGGTTTTTCGGTGTTTCCCGGATGAACAGCAGCGCGCCGAGGATGCCGAGGATCGAGAACGGCATCGAGACGTAGAACACCCAGCGCCAGCTGTATTCGTCGGTCAGCCAGCCGCCGACCACGGGACCCATGACGGGGGCGAGCATGACCCCCATGCCCCATATCGACATGGCCTGCGCATGGCGTTCGCGGGGATAGGAATCCAACATCAGGGCCTGGCTGATGGGCACGATCGGCGCGGAGAACATTCCCTGCAGCGCCCGGAATATCAGGATTTCCTCGATTGAGGTCGCATTCCCCGACAGGATCGAAAAGACCGCGAAGCCCGCCAGCGCGCCGATAAAAAGGCGCTTGCGTCCCACCCGGCCGGCCAGCCAGCCGGTGGCGGACATGGTGATGGCCTGCATCATGAAATAGGTGGTCATCACCCAGGAAATCTGGTCCTGGGTCGCGCTGAGCCCGCCCTGCATATGCGGCAGGGCGATGGTGGCGATGGTCATATCGAGGATGACGACGGTTGTCGCCATCATGACCGACACGGTGATCATGCGCCGGTTCAGCAGCGCATCGCCATCTGCCGCGGCCGCAGGCGCGGAGGTCATTTTCCGGTAATGCCGGCGAGGGCGGTGCCGATCATGCGGAACAGCGACCGGTCCCGCCCGGTATCGATCGAAACCTCGACCGTCATGCCGGCGCGCAGCGGCAGCCCTTCATGCACCCGGTCCAGCGCCAGCCGGACCGGCACGCGCTGGACGACCTTGACCCAGTTGCCGCTGGCATTCTGCGGCGGCAGGACTGACAGCTCCGCGCCGGTGGTCGGGCTGATCGACAGGACTTTTGCCGTCAGGCGGTGATCCGGATAGGCGTCGATCACGATGGATGCGGTCTGGCCCGGCCGCACATGGGCAAGCTGGGTTTCCTTCAGATTGGCTTCGACCCAGGTGTCGCGGGTCTGAATGATGGGGATGACCGCCTTGCCTTCTTCGACATATTCGCCGGGTTGCAGCGACACCTTGCCGACAATGCCGTCATCCGGCGCGAAGACCCGCGTGCGGCGGAGATTGAGCGCGGCCTGTTCGCGCCGCGCGGCCGCTTCCATGTACATCGGGTGCTTTTCGGCGGGGATATCCACCCGTCCGCCGAGCTTGGCGAGTGCCTGTTGTATCTTCTGGTTGGTGGTGCGGGCGGCCTGGCGCGCCTGGGTCAGGTTCCGTTCCGCCGCATCGTAGGCCGCGCGCGAGGAAACGCCGCGGGCGGAGAGTTTTTTCTGGCGGTCGAAAACCCGCTGGAAGTAACCGATTTCCTGACGGGCATCGGCGAGTTCGGCCTGGGCCGTGCGGTATTCTGCCCGAAGGGCATCCAGTGTGTTGCGGATGCCGGCGAGTTCGGCTTCTGCCTGGGCAAGCTCGATCCGGTGGCGCTCGGCGTCCAGCTCGAACAGAAGGTCGCCTTTTTTCACGCGGTCGTTTTCGCGGACAAGGACGCGCACGGTGCGACCGTCGATATCGGCGCTGATGGCAAGGTGGTGCGCCTTGACGTAGGCGTTCTCGGTGGTGACGTAGCGGGTTGCCTTCACCCAGTAATGGCCGCCGGCGATCACCGCGACGACCGGCAGGACGAACAGCAACACGAAGCGCACGGTGCCGCGGCGGAGTTTGCGGCTCATGATACGGTCTCCCCGCGGGGATTTGCGTCCGGGAGGGTGTCGTGTTCGAGCATGTCTGCGAGATTGTCTTTTATGCGGCCCAGCGTTTCGCGAAGTTGCGCCGATTCATTTGCACCGATGCCGGCAAAGACGCCTTCGATCACCTCGTCCGCCCGCTCCGTCATTTCGGCGAGCAGGGGATGCGCCGCCGCCGTCAGGAAAAGACGTTTTGACCGTGCATCGTTCTCGTCCGCCCGGCGCTCGACCCAGCCCTTGGCCTCAAGCCGTTCGATCAGCTTGCCGAGGGTCGGCTTCTCGATCTCGAGCTCGGTCGCCAGTTCTGTCTGGGTGCAGCTTTCCAGCCGGTTCAGCCGTGTCATAACCCGCCATTGCGCTCGCGTCAGCCCGAGCGGCTCGACCCGGCGATCGTAGACGGTGCGAATCATCCGCGAGACGTCGCCGATCAGGTAGCCGACGTAATCGGCGCGGGTTTGCCCATTCGCATTATGGCTGCGTGTTTCCTGCACAGGGGGCGGTGTCGCGTCCAATTATTACCTCGTCTGCGGTCATCAGCCGACGCCGGACTGTATTTTATTGTAAGCCGGCTTATAATAAGCTGGCTTACTTTACAAAGCATGTACAGCAAAAACCGCTTTCGGCTATAGTTAGATAACGAATTAAAAGCGTGAAAACGCGACAGGAAACAGGTGACGGGATGGAAATTTTACCGCTTTCAGATGCTATCGGTGCCGAAATACGGGGCGTGGATCTGTCACAGCCGCAGGACGCGGCGACGATCGCGGCGATAAACGATGCCTGGCACGAACATATCGTTCTTCTGTTCCGCGGGCAGTCGCTGGGGCTGGAAGAGCACACGCGGTTTGCCAGCTATTTCGGCGAGATCGCCAAACACCGGCGGCCGCAGGCGATCCGGAACGAGGCGGCTGATCTCGGCCCGAACGTGATGCTGATTTCCAATATCCGCGAGAACGGCAAGCCGATCGGCTCGCTGCCGGACGGCGAAATGATGTTCCATTCGGATACGCCGTATAACGAGCACCCCGACAAGGCCACGATGCTTTATGCGATGGAGGTCCCGTCCGTCGGCGGACATACGATCTTCGCCAATAGCTATCTGGCGGCCGAGACCCTGCCGGAAGACGTCAAAGGCCGCCTTGCCGGGCGTAAGGCGATGCATGTGTTCGAATACGGGGCGGTGACGAAGTCCGGCCGGTTCGACCGCGATAACGCGCCCCATTTTGCCCAGCCTGTGTTCCGCAAGCATCCCGTGACCGGGCGCACCGCGCTGTATGTGAGCGAGCTGATGACCGAAGAGATTATCGGTCTGCCCGAAGACGAGAGCCGCGAATTGCTGGATTTCCTGTTCGCCCATCAGCGCCAGGCAAAGTTCTGCTACGAGCATGTCTGGCAGCCGGACGATCTGGTGATCTGGGACAACCGGTGTAGTATTCACG
>JAYOMI010000013.1:0-14854 GCA_038120765.1 Rhodospirillaceae bacterium | reverse complement strand
GCTGACGGTCATGGATGAAAGCCCGGTGATGATGGGCGACCCGCCCGGCCAAACGGAGGTAGCTGCCGAATGAGCGATACGTTAACGGGGCTGGATATCCGGCCGTTGTCAGATGCCCTGGGTGCGGAAATCCGCGGCGTCGACCTGTCCAGGCCGCTCGACGGCGAGACCGTGGCGGCGATCGAAGCGGCGTGGCAGGAACATATTGTTCTGCTGTTTCGCGATCAGGAACTCGGTATCGACGAACAGGTCGCATTTGCCGAGAATTTCGGGGTCGTCGGCACGCGCTCCCGACCGGCTGAGCGGCGACCGGAAGGCGCCGACTACAACGCGGCGATCATGCTGGTCTCCAACATCAAGAAGGACGGCCAGTATATCGGCTCGCTGCCCGACGGCGAAATGTGGTTCCACCACGACATGTGCTACGATCCGGCACCGCATAAAGGCACGTTCCTGTATGCGATGGCGCTACCGTCTTCCGGCGGCAACACGCTTTTCGCCAATATGTATGCGGCCTATGACAGGCTCAGCGACGCCACGAAAGAGCGCCTGAAAGGCCTGACGGCACTGCAGATATACGATTTCGCGACCCGCGAGGTCGTCGATATTTCGGGCGATATCGCCCAGTACAAGCACTGCGTTCAGCCGGTTACGGTAACCCACCCGGTGACGGGGCGGAGGGCGCTCTACGTGAACCCGCTGATCACCGCGCGGATCGAGGACATGCCGGAAGCGGAGAGCCGCGCCCTGTTGGACGAGCTGTTCGGCTTCGCGGAAGACCGGGACATTATCTACGAACACGAATGGCGCCTCGGCGACGTGCTGATGTGGGACAACTGGTGTTCGTGCCATGCCCGCACCGATTTCCCGGCGACCGACCGGCGCATGCTGCGGCGCTGCACGATCAAGGGACAGCCGCTCCACGAATAGGTCGATCCGAGATCAGGGCATTCCCGGAGGAAGAGAACAAGATGGCATTGAAGCTGCGGAAACTTTCAACCCATATCGGCGCGGAGATTCAGGATATCGACCTGAACGCGGACCAGAGCGCCGAGACGATCGCAAAGATCAACCAGGCGTGGTTCGACAACATCATCCTGTTGATCCGCGGCCAGACCCTCTCGCCCGAACGCCAGGTGGAAGTCACCGGTTGGTTCGGGACGCCGGGACAGCTCGCCCGCCCGAAGGAATACAGGACCAGCGGCCATAACGATCTGCCCGACGGCATCATGCTGATTTCCAATATTCGCGAAGACGGCAAGCCGATCGGAAACCTGCCCGACGGCGAGATGATGTTTCATCACGACATGATGCATGCCGAGGTGCCGCACAAGGCGACGATGCTGTATGCGGTGGAAATTCCGTCCCGTGGCGGCAACACGCTGTTCGCCAGCGGTTATGCCGCCTATGACATGCTGCCGGACGAAATCCGTACGCCGCTGGAAGGCCGGAAGGCCTTTCATCACTATAATTACGGCACAACGGTAAAGGGCAGGAATGACGGTATCGAGGCATTCGCCGAATCCACGCACCCGGTTTTCCGCACCCATGACGACACCGGCCGGAAGGCGATTTACGTCAACCGGCTGATGACCGAAGGTATTGTGGACATGGACCAGGCCGAGGCCCATCGCCTGCTGTCAGCGGTGTACGATCATTCTGAAAGTCCTGAATTCGTCTACGAGCACGAATGGCAGGTGGGCGACGTGCTGCTGTGGGACAATCGCTGTTCGATGCATGCGCGCACCGATTTTCCCGAAACCGAGCGCCGCCTGCTGTTGCGGACGACCGTCGAGGGTGAGGGGCGGCCCTACTAAGAAACAACAAAAAGTACGGGAGAGAGAAATGTCCAAGATTCTGAGCGAAGAACAGATCGCGGCCTGGGAGCGCGACGGGTGTATTTTCCCCATCCGCGCCGTGTCGCCGGCCGAGGCGGAGGCGAACCTCGCGCGTTTTAATGCGCTGGAGGAAAAAATCGGCGATGAGCCGCAGAAGCGTTTCAAGATCAAGGCGCACCTGCCGTTCCCGTGGATGTGGGACATCATCCGAAACGACACGATCCTCGACGCAGTCGAGGATATCGTCGGGCCGAACATCCTGTGCTGGGGCTCGTCTTTCTTCTGCAAGAACGCCCATGACACGCGCTATGTCTCCTGGCATCAGGATTCGACCTATTACGGGTTGTCGGAACGCGCCACGGTGACCGTTTGGTATGCGTTCAGCCCGTCCAACGTGGAATCCGGTTGCATGAAGTTTATTCCCGGTACCCACACCATCGGCCAGATCGAGCATGAGGAGCTGCACGGCGAGGGCAACCTGCTGATGAAGGGCCAGACCATCCTTGACGTTGACGAGGAGAGGGCGGTGGATGTCGTCCTCGACGCCGGCGAATTCTCGATCCATCACGAGGCCGTGGTGCATGGCTCGGGCGCCAATAACGCACCGCACGCGCGTATCGGCCTGTCGATCCACTACATTGCGCCGCATGTTCACCAGGTGAAGCTGGAGGAAGCGGCGGCGGCCACCCTGGTACGCGGTGTGGATACCCACGGCCACTGGCGCGTGGACCCGGAACCGGCGGCCGATTTCGATCCCGCCTGCATGGCCGTGCTCGATGCGACCTATGGCGCCTATCTGACGGGCACCGGAAAGTTCTGACGGGACCGGCAGGACAGGCACCGGCAGTATCGTTCCGTTGTTGCGAAGGAAGACTTTATGCCGAAGGTTCTGAGCGAAGAGCAGCTTGCGCGCTGGGAGCGCGATGGCGCCGTCTGGCCTGTCGACCTGCTGAGTGCCGAAGAGGCCGCCGGATTCGCGAAACGGTTTGCGGACCTTGAAACCGCCATGGGCGCGGAGGCGCAGTCCCGGTTCCGGATCAAGGCGCACCTCCCGTTTCCGTGGCTGTGGGACCTGATCACACGCCCGGCCCTCGCCGACGTGATAGAGGACCTGATCGGCCCGAATATCGTCTGCTGGGGCTCATCGTTTTTCACCAAGAAGGCGCACGATCCGCGTTTTATCTCGTGGCATCAGGATTCGACCTATTACGGGCTGGAACCGCCGGAATCGATAACCGCCTGGGTCGCGTTCACCCGCGCCAACGTGGAATCGGGCTGCATGAAGATCATTCCCGGCTCGCACAAAGGCGAAGCGATCCTGCCGCATGACGAAACCTATGACGAGAACAACCTGCTGTCGCGCGGCCAGACGATCCGCGATCTCGATACGTCCGGCGCGGTCGACATGCCGCTGGAGCCCGGACAGATGTCGATCCATCACAACAAGACGATCCATTCGTCGGAGCCCAATAACGCCGACTGGCCGCGCGTCGGCTTCGCCATTCATCTCGCCGCGTCGAGCGTGAAACAGACCCAGTTCGACAACCCGCTGGCCATTCATCTCCGCGGCGACGACCCGGACGGCAACTGGCTTGAAGACCCGCGTCCCGAATACGAAATGTCGCCCGAAAGCGTGCAGGCGGTGGACGCGTACTGGCATCGCTACCGCACGGCGATGTCGGCGCAAAGCTGACGGCGGCGCAACACATTCGTGCATGACGCGCATGGCTGCGGCATGGCGCGTATTGCCGTCGCGGGATAGAATGTCCCCGACGATTTCTGAAGGTTCCCCCGAGAAGGATAACCGAACATGCGAGGATCCTGGCGTACACCTGCCGTTGTTCTGACCTGCGGCACCATTATTCTGTTCATCAGTTTCGGTGCGCGGAACATCTTCGGTCTGCTGCTCGACCCGATGACCGAATCGACTGCATTGGATGTTGGGGATTTTTCGCTCGCGATCGGCATCCAGGCGGTCATCTGGGGCCTGACGACGCCGATTACCGCCTCTATCGCCGAACGCTACGGCACGGCCCGCATGATCGCGCTTGGCGGCGCACTCTACGCGGCGGGGCTTGCCCTGTTGTCGATGGTGCAGACGCGGGTGCACTTGCATCTGGCGGACGGGTTGATGCTGGGCCTGGGCCGTAGGGCGAGCGGAGTTCCGGGTGTCGTGGCGGCGGTCACCAAGCGGGTGGATGCCCAGCGCCGCAGCCTGTTCCTGGGCATCGGCAGTGCGGCCGGCTCGTCCGGCCAGCTCGCCCTCGTGCCGATGGGACAGTACCTGATCGACGGCTATGGCTGGGCGATGGCGGCCATCGTGTTCGCCTGTCTGGTTGCCGTGATCGTGCCGCTGTCGTCTGCGATGGTGGACCCGACGCAGGAAGCCGCCGATCCCAACGCGGCGCGCCAGCAGAACCTGCGCGAAGCGGTGGGCGAGGCGGTCAGCCACCGCGGGTTTATCCTGCTCACGGCAGGCTATTTCGTCTGCGGCTATCAGGTGATGTTTCTCGGCACCCATCTGCCGAATTTCATCGCCGAGGCGGGTCAGAACCCCTGGGTCGGCGCGACGGCACTGTCGCTGATCGGCCTGTTCAATATCGTCGGCACGCTGACCTGGGGCGCGCTCGGCGGCAGGTTCCGCATGAAATACCTGCTCACCACTATCTACCTGCTACGCTCCGCCGTGCTTGCCATCTACATCCTGCTGCCGATCACGGCGATCAGCACCTATATCTTCGCCGCCGCGATAGGGCTTTTGTGGCTGGCGACCGTGCCGCTGACATCCGGTCTGGTCGCGCGCATGTTCGGGCTGCGCTACATGGCAACGCTGACGGGCCTCGTATTTTTCAGCCACCAGCTCGGCAGCTTTGCCGGCGCCTGGCTCGGCGGCGTGTTTTTCGAGACGACGGGGTCCTACGACATGATCTGGTGGGTCGGCATCGCGCTCGGCCTGGTCGCCGCGGCGCTGCATTATCCGATAGACGACAAGCCGGTTGCGCGGATTCAGGCGGAAGGGGCATAACCTTCCCATGACATCCCCTACCTTCACCGACTGGCGCACGCCCTTCGTTATCCTGCTTGCCGGGACCACAATCGTGTTCCTGTCGCTCGGCGCGCGCATGACATTCGGATTGTGGATGCCCGATGCGTCGCTCGACCTGTTCGGGCCGAACCAGCTCAAGGTCCTGTCGCTGTCCATCGCGCTGCAATCGCTGTTTTGGGGCATCGGCACCCCGGTGGCCGGGAATATTGCCGACAAGTACGGCACCGGACGGGTCATTGCCGCCGCGGGTATTCTTTATACTGTCGGCCTCGTGATGATGACGGTATCGACCACGCCGTTGATGGCGCATCTGTCGATTGGC
Source organism: Rhodospirillaceae bacterium (assembly GCA_038120765.1). Classification (GTDB taxonomy): domain Bacteria; phylum Pseudomonadota; class Alphaproteobacteria; order MPNO01; family UBA830; genus CAXBCP01. The sequence continues at coordinate 9,648 of JAYOMI010000013.1, read as the reverse complement.
GTATTTACCGGCTTTGCCATGTCGGGGGCCATGTTCCCGATTATCCTGTCGGCAATCAGCCGGGCGGTATCGCCCGAAAAGCGCAACCTGTATCTCGGCATCGCGAGCGCGGGCGGTTCTTCGGGGCAGGTGCTGATGATCCCGATGGGGCAGTATTTCATCGACAGCCAGGGCTGGGTCGTCACCCTCTATATCCTTGCGGCCGTCACCGCGCTGATCGTGCCGCTGGCCTTTGTGATGATGACCAGAAAGGCCGAGGCGCAGACGGGCCCGGCGCTGCAGGTGCTGACCACCGGGGCGGCCATCCGGGAGGCATTCGGCCATCGCGGCTATGTGCTGCTCACCGGCGGCTATTTTGTCTGCGGGCTGCAGACCATGTTTATCGGGACCCATTTCCCCAACATGCTGACCAGCCTGAAGGTAGACGCCACGATTGCCGCGCTGTCGCTGTCGCTGATCGGGGCGTTCAATATTCTGGGCACGTTCACCTGGGGCGCGATGGGCGGCAAGTTCCGCCAGAAATACCTGCTGTGCTGGCTTTATTCGCTGCGCTCGCTGGTAATGATCGGCTTCATCCTGTTGCCGATCTCGTCCACCAGCGTTCTGGTGTTCTCGGCGCTGATGGGTCTGCTCTGGCTCGGCACCGTACCGCTGACGGGGTCTATCGTCGCCCAGGTCTTCGGGCTACGCCATATGGGGATGCTGTTCGGATTTGCCTTTGTCGCCCATCAACTCGGCAGCTTTATCGGCATCTACGCCGCCGGTTATTTCTTCGATCTGTTCGGCAACTATAACGGTGTCTGGTGGGCCGCGATCATCATGGGCGTCGCTGCCTCGGTGATGAACTATCCGATTAACGACAAGCCTATCGAACGCCAGATGGTACCGCAGGGAGCCTAGCGGCCCGTCGCCCCGGAACCGTCAATCCATCAGATAGCCGAACTTTTCCCGGGCTTCGCGCAGCACGTCGAGCCCCGGTGCGTTGACGGTCGGGAACTGGTCTTTCCAGTGGAACGGCTTGCAGGCATCGATGATGGCACGGCTGTTGGTGATATCGCCGCTCGCTTTCTGTTCCGGCGTCAGGCGCGGGTCGGCGGGCGACGTCCAGGCGCCTTTGACGATATCGATGGTGGTGGCCGGATCGCAGCGTGTGCACATGGCCCAGATCACCTGCTCCAGGTTGGTCACGTCGATATCCTCGTCGACGACGATGACGAACCGGTTGGCGTAGTTCGAGGCCTGGCATTGCGCGGCGATATGGCCGGCCTGTTTCGAATGACCCGGATAGCGCTGGGTGATCGATACCGCATGGAACAGGCGCGAGGCGCCTATTTCATGGCACCACACGCCGGTGACATCCGGCACGCCTGCATCAGCGAGGTTCTGTTTGAGCATGGCGGAGCGCAGGACGGCGCGGTAGCGGGCCATTTCGTCAGAGCCCTGGCCCATCGGCGGTACGCCGAGAATGATCGGATCGTTGCGGTGATAGATCGCCTCGATCTCGAGCACCGGTTCCGGATGTTCGCCGCTCGCGTAATAGCCGGTCCATTCGCCGAACGGGCCCTCGTTCTTGATCTTGTCAGGATAAAGATAGCCTTCGAACACGATCTCGGCATTGGCCGGGATGGGAAGGCCGGTGATCTTGCCCTCGACGCAGTCGACCGCCTTGCCGCGGATTCCGCCGACGATATCGAGCTCGAAGGTGCCGTAGGGCGCTTCGGCCCCGCCGTTGAAGAACGCGATGGGCTCGCCGCCGATGACCATGATCACCGGGCAGGGCTCGCCCTTTTCCCAGTACTTGTTGCGCTGGATGAAGCCGTGCTTGCCGGTGACCATGAAGCAGCCGACGGATTTCCTGTCGTGCACCATGGCGCGGTATGCGCCGCAGTTCATCCAGCCTTCGTCCGGGTCGCGGGTGATCGTGTAGGTGCCGGTGCCGATATAGCGCCCGCCGTCTTCCGGGTGCCACATCGGCGTCGGGAATTTCATCAGGTCGATATCGTCGCCGGTGAGGATGTTCTCGAAGACCGGGCCGTCCTCGACGATCCTGTGCTTGATGGTCTTGCGTTCCTTCACGAACGACTCGAAGCAGCCATCCGACAGTTCCTGCTTGGTCAGGTGGTCGGGGAAGCCGAGCGTCATGTTGCGGCGGGTGCCGCCAAAGACGTTGATCAGGACGCGAAACCCGTCCGGGCAGCCCGGCACCTTGTCGAACAGTACGGCCGGGCCGTCATCCTCGCGGATCACGATCTCGGCGGCGAGGCCGATATCTTTCTCCCAGGACGCGCCGTCGACGCGGCGGAGTTCGCCAAGCTGGTCGGCGCGTTCGATCCAGTCGCGCAGGTCCTCATAGGTGAATTGCTGGGCGGTATTGGGGCGGGCGGGCGTCGTCGAATTCATGGCGTTTCCGGGCTTTTGTTCGTTGGTCGCCGCATCATCGCAGAAACCCGTGGTTTCTCAATATTGCGATGCACCGAATTATTCCTCTTCTCCGGGGTGGGGCGGTCGTCCTGCGACAAGGCACGTTCCGCCGCCCTGGGTCCCCGGGTCTGCGCCCGGGGACATAATTGTTTGGGCGGCGGAGGCTCTACCCTGATCCCGTCATTCCCTCGGGCTTGACCCGAGGGTCCGGGGCGAGCGGCAGAATGTTTCCCGGTGTCCGGGCCCGCGGACCTGCAGCGGGGGCAGAATATGGTAACGTATCTACGTTATGGCAGTGGATAACGAAGATGCAGACCCACTTCGTGTACATCATGGCGAGCAAGCGCAATGGCACATTATACATCGGCTATACAAGCGATCTCGCCCGGCGGGTGTATGAACATAAATCCGGAGCCGTCGCAGGATTCTCAGAGAGATACGGCACCAGAATGCTGGTCCTCTACGAAATCTTTGAAGATGCCCGGCTGGCGCAACAGCGCGAGCGGTCTTTGAAGCGCTGGAACCGGAAATGGAAACTCTAATTGATCGAGAAACGAAATCCCCGCTGGCGTGATCTGTATGACGACCTGAACAGCTGAATTTCCCACACTGTCTTTCAGTGACAAATCACCTTCCCCTGTTCTGGGTCCCCGGGTCCGGGCCCGGGGACATGATTTTTGAGCGAAATCTCTACTTTGGTCCAATCATTCCCTCGGGCTTGACCCGAGGGTCCGGGGCCAGCGGCAGGATGCCGGCGCTGGGTCCCCAGGTCTGCGCCCGGGGACATAATTGCTTGAGCAGGAAGCCCTACCGTCACGCTGTGATTCCCTCGGGCCTGACCCGAGGGTCCAGGGCAAGCGGCAGGGTGCCGGCGCTGGAACCCCGCGGCCGGGCGAGGAGGACGACTCAGTCGCCGATCAGCGATTTGGCGTCCGCGGGGGCGAACGGCTTCGTGCAGTCGGGACAGATCAGGTCGACGTTTTTCAGCGCCAGCAGTGCGGGTGCTACGTGGAACCAGTAATCGCAGGCGGGACATTGCGCCCAGGTCGCGTTGCCGGGTTTGTCGAAGGGTGAATCTGACATCAGCTTGGCCATCCTGTCATGTCTATGCCGTCCAGTACCGCTTCCGCCGCGGCAAGGGCGTCGTCCGACACGCGGTTGCGCGGGGCGACGGGTTTGGGCTGGCCCGGCCCCGGGGCGGCGGGCAGCGTGGCGTCGATTGCCGCCTTGGTGATGGTTCTGCCGGTGGCGGGCGCCGACGGGTCGAGCGGCGCCAGTGTCAGCCCGTCCAGCTTCATCAGGTCGCGGTGCCACTGGACGCGGGTCGCGATCGCCCACATCGCTTCGCGGTCGTCGAAGATGTCGATATCGTCGTCGAAGGCATACACGGCTTTGAGCCGCCGGAACGCGATGGCCGCCATCATGGCGTCGCGGGCTTCGCCCGGTTTCGGGTCCCTGAACTGCAGGTAGGCATGAAAACGCCGGCCCGATACGGGCACGTGCACGTTGACCAGCGACGGCGATACCTGGTGGGCAAGATTATAGATCGCGCCTTCCATGCCCATGTTGTCCGGCACCAGATGATCGGCGAGGCCGGAGCCGCAATCGTGATAGATCGCGTCACGCCGCCGCGTGATGCAGGTGACCTCGACCACCGGGTTGGGGATCTGAGGGCCCTGGTAGCCGGAAAATTCGGCGAACGGGCCTTCGGCTTCGATCCGGCCCGGCGGCAGGAAGCCCTCTATGACGATTTCGGCATCGGCCGGGACCATGATCTTCTCGCCATGGGTGATCGACGGGACCAGCCGCAGGGCCTCGCCCAGTGCGCCGCCGGCGACATCCCAGTGGCTTTCGGGATAGCCGAGCTTCGCCTGCGCGCCCATTTCGACCGCCGGATGATGGCCGACCCAGATCGCGACCGGGCAGGGTTCCCCCTTCGACCAGAATTTCCGCAGATTGATCATGTTGTGCGAGGTTTCCAGCATGTAGCAGCCGAGCAGCTTTTGGCCGCGCACCCACAGACGCTGGATGCCCATGTTGTCGATGCCCGTATCGGGGTCATAGGTCACGACATGGCCGCAGGTAACGTATCGCCCGGCATCGCCCTCGTGCTGGCGCAGGGCGGGCAGGGAGAGCAGGTTGGCGGCATCGCCCTCCTCGACGATATCACGCACCGGTGCGTCTGCCGCATCCACCACGACGGGATCGATGGCCCTGGCGGACAGGTTGGCCATCGCTTTCGCCGAGTCCCGGTGATCGTCAATGCCGAGCGCTTTCGCCGACAGTTCGCGGCTGGCGAACAGGTTGGTCAGGACCGGCATGTCGCTGATACTGCCATCGGGCAGTTTCGGCTGGCGCACGAAAATGGCCGGGTTGGCGCTTCTCGCCGCCATGACGTGCTGCAGTGCCGTGATTTCCTGGATCACCGATACGGGCCCGTCCGGGCGGAAGATGGCGTTGTCGATCTCGTTGAGGTAGCTGCGAAGGTCGGTCATGGGACCCGCTCTGTGGCTTTGTGGTTGGGTGGGGCGTATCGAGAAAGGGCCGCAGGTTTCCCCGCGGCCCTCGTTTCGGTCCAGAGCGCCGGATCAGTAACGGACGGTTACTTCGACCCGCCGGTTACCGGCTTCCTGCATACCGTCTTTGGTTTCGATCGCATTGGCGTTATCGCCGAGCGACCCGATGGTCAGCAGGCGGCCGGAGACGCCGAGCTTAGTCAGCGCCGCTGCGACGGCATCTGCCCGTTTTTCGGCCAGCGCCGAGTTGTAGTCGCTATCGCCGGCCCGATCCGTATGGCCGGTCACAGAGACGACTTTCGGCTCGCTGTTCTTGATCGCGTTCGCGGCAATGATGGCATTGGCCTTGGCGTCGAGCGTGGTGCTGTTAAAGCCGAAATAGACCAGGAAGCTCTTCGGCGACATCATGGCTTTCGGCGCGGGCATCGGCGCCGGTTTCGCGGCGGCTGTCCTCTCGATCTTGGCGAGTGCGATGAAGAACTGGATCCGGCAGCGATCGATATCTTCCGGTTGATAGTTCTCTTCCTGCTCTTGCGCCCAGCATTCATACATGGCCTGCGCGCGGGCGGCGTCGGCGGGGTTCGCCGCAGCGCCGGGGCCGGCGAGGGCCTTGACCAGGCGGCCGTGGGCGGAGGTGATCAGCTTGCCGGGTCCTGCCGGCTGCGGACGGGCATCCGGCGCTTCGGGGGCTGTCGGTTTGCCGCCGGCAGCCGCGATGGCGCGCATCGCGAACGCATCGGAATCCTTGTAATCGCCTTCGCCGTATTCGTCTTTCGACAGCGCGATGTATTCCTTGTACAACGACTGCGAGAACGCATCGCCCGTCGGTGTGGTTTTCTGTGCCGTGCCGAGTTCCATGCCGCCGCACGCGCCCAGAAGGGCGGTCGCCGCAACCACAATCGAAATCTGTCTTAATGTCATTACTCAGTACTCTTGTTTCTGATTACCGTTTCGGGCGACTGTTTCTGATTACCGTTTCGGGCGACGGTTTAGCCTGCCCCGTTAACGCTTGGTTTTGTGCCATCCTTGTTGCCGTCTCTGTACGCAACATACTGGCGCGTCAGCCGGTTTCCCGGATGGCGTCTCCCAGTATGTTCACCATTTCGCCGATCTGTTCTTCCGAAACGATCAGCGGCGGCGACAATGCTATAATATCGCCTGTTTGTCGCACAAGCAGCCCCTTTTCGTAACATTTTAAAAACACGTCGAACGCGCGGGCGGTGGGCGCGCCGTCTCGCGGACTGAGTTCCACCGCGCCCATCAGGCCGATATTACGGATATCGATCACATGGGGCAGGCCCTTCAGGCTGTGGACCGCCGATTCCCATTTGGGAGACAGCGCCTTGCCGCGGGCGAAAAGATCGTCCTCGGCGAACACCTCCAGCGTCGCTATTCCCGCGGCACAGGCCAGCGGATGCGCCGAATAGGTATAGCCGTGCAACAGCTCGATCATGTTGGGCGGACCCTGCATGAACGCTTCGTATATGGGTGCGCGGGCAGCGACGGCCGACATGGGCACGGCCGCATTGGTCAGGCCCTTCGCCATGGTCATGAGGTCGGGCACGATGCCGAAATAATCGGCGGCGAACGGATCGCCCAGCCGGCCGAACCCGGTGATGACCTCATCGAAGATGAGCAGGATGCCGTGACGGTCGCAGATCGTGCGGATTCTCTCAAGATAGCCCTTTGGCGGCACCAGTACGCCGGTCGACCCCGCCACCGGCTCGATGATCACCGCAGCGATGGTCGAGGCGTCATGCAGGGCGACAATGCGTTCCAGATCGTCGGCAAGATGCGCCCCCCAGGCGGGCTGGCCGCGCGAATAGGCCATTTCGGCGAGGTTATAGGTATGGGGCAGGTGATCGACGCCCCCCAGCAGCGTGCCGAACTGCTTGCGGTTGTTCGATATGCCCCCGACCGAGGTGCCGCCGATGCCGACCCCGTGATAGCCGCGTTCGCGCCCGATCAGCCGGGTGCGTTTCGCGTCGCCCCGCGCCTGATGATAGGCGAGCGCCATTTTCAGCGCGGTATCGACCGCTTCGGAGCCTGAATTGCCGAAAAACACGTAATCCAGATCGCCCGGAAACAGGTTTACCAGTCGCGATGCGAGATCGAACGCCCCCGGATGCCCCCACTGGAAGGTCGGCGCGTAATCCATATTCTCGGCCGACGCCTTGATCGCGTCGGTGATGCGCTGACGCCCGTGCCCCGCGTTCGAGCACCACATGCCCGACGTGCCGTCGAGGATCCGGCGTCCTTGATCGTCGGTGTAATGCATGTCCTTCGCGGACACGAGCAAGCGCGGTGCCGACTTGAACTGCCGGTTCGCAGTGAACGGCATCCAGAACGGTTCCAGCGTGTTCGTCTGTCTTGATGGTGTGCCGTCCGGCATGTCGGTCGCCCCTGGTCGCGTGTTGTGTCTGGGAAACAGGCTAGTGCCCGACCGGGCGGCCAGCAAGGCCGATTCGAACTTATTGCGAGGTGGCGCGCCAATTGATTGCGGAAATGCGCTACAAAGAACGATGGCTGTCATTTCAGGATTACCCGCGCTCGCCGCTGCCCTTGGCGATCGCAATTACCGGGCGTTTTCGATCGGCAACCTGCTGTCCCATAACGGCACCTGGGCGCAGCGGGCCGCCGTCATGTGGTTTACCTGGGAAATGACCGGGTCGGGCTTCTGGCTCGGCCTGATGACGGTGGCGGACCTGTTGCCCGTGGTCTTTATCGGGCCGGTCGCCGGCGCCATTGCCGACCGGGTAAATATTCTGACCATGATCAAGATCACGCAGGTTCTGGCGGCAATCCAGTCCGCCGCGCTCGCCGTGTTGACCTTCATGGGTGTGATGACGCCCGAGATGCTCTTCGCGCTTGTGCTGATCCACGGGATTATTCTGTCCTTCAACCAGCCGGCGCGGCTGGCGCTGGTGCCCCATCTGGTGCGGCGCGAAAACCTGTCGGCGGCGATCGGCATCAATTCGATGATTTTAAATTCCGCGAAGGCCATCGGACCGATGATCGCCGGGCTGCTGATCAACGGCGGCGGGATCGGCTTCGCTTTCGTGTTCAACGCGCTGTCCTATGTCTGGTTCATCGGCTCGCTGTTCTTCATCCGCCTGGCCGATCCCCGCAGCGGCAAGGCGCGCACGCCCGCCCGCGAGGTGCCGCGCGAAATCGCCGAGGGGTTCCGCTACGCCGTGCAGCATGTCGGGATCGCCCGGATGCTGGTTGTCCTTGCCGTCGTGTCCATCTTCGGGCGGCCCTATATGGAACTGCTGTCGGGCTTTGCCGACGAAGTTTTCAGCCGCGGCGCGGAAGGTTATTCCCTGATGCTGTCGATGACGGGCATCGGCTCGCTTGTCGGCGGGTTCTGGATCGCCCAGCGCGGACAGGTCACCGGGCTGACCTATCGCGTGGTACTGGCCATCCTGCTGCTCGGCCTGTCGCTGATCGGATTCGCAGCGACCAACCTCTACGGCGTCGCGCTCGTCTGCCTGATGATCTCGGGCTTTGCCGTCATCATCATCGGCGTCGGCGAACAGACCCTGTTGCAGAACGCGGTCGATCCGCAGATGCGCGGCCGGGTAATGAGCCTGTACGGCATGATCGGGCGCGGGGCGCCCGCCATCGGCGCCATCGTCATGGGCGCGCTGGCCGAATTCTTCGGCTTTCAGGCCCCGGTTATCGCCGGTGCGCTCCTGCTGCTCGGCCTGTGGCTGTGGGCGCTGCCGCGCCGGGATGCGATGGCGAGGTCGCTCGAAGGCGACTAGCGCGGGCGATCCGCCTGCCGGTACAGGCCCGAAATGTCACCAGTTTGGTCACTGCGGGTTTTCGTCGAACCCTTCCGTCCCATCCGGGATCGCGACCCAGTGATGCTTGTGCTTGCTCCATCCGGCGGTCTTCGGTGCCGGAAAATCGGGGTCGGCAAAGCAGCCGCCGTGAATGCCGACGATTGAGGGGCGCGCCGCGGGTTTGAAATAGACCGACACGCCGCAGGTCGGGCAGAAATGCAGGTCGATCGCGTTCCCCGACCCGCCGGTACGGGTATAGACCGTGGACTCGCCCTCGATCGAGGTGATCTGGCTGTCCTGAAAAAAGGCGCCAATCTGGAAGGCGCTGCCTGACCTCCGCTGGCACTCCATACAGCTGCACATGTTGACCCGGGCGGGGTCGCCTTCCGCCGTGATCCGGAGGTCGCCGCACAGGCAGGATGCTATTCTTTTCATTGTCTCTTCCTTCTGTTTTTCGCCGATTCAACCCTCGCCCGTTTTACTGGATCGAGTCGGCTTCTTCCACCATCTGCACCAGCGAAGCCCGCAGGAGATATGCCCGGTTCGCTTCGGGGTCGTTGCGGGTCTGTTGCAGTTCGTTCAGGCGCCTTTCGCGGGCTTCGGGATCGTTTTCCTGCAGCATCCGCTTGTTGGCGATCGACTGGGCCTGCACGTATTTTTCCGCCATCGGGCGACGCTGGCGGTCATAGCGGGCAAGAAGGGCGTCGTGGTCGCCGCCATGCCAGGCTTCTTCCAGCTTTTTGGCAAGGTTCAGCCCGTCATGGATGCCGCTGTTCATGCCCATCCCGCCCAGCGGGTTGTTGACGTGGGCGGCGTCGCCGGCAAGCGCCACGCGGCCTTTGGCGAAGGTCGCCGCGACCCGCTGGTGCACGCTGTACAGGTTCCGGTGCAGCAGGTCATAGGGCGGATCGTACGGATAGCAC
>JAYOMI010000012.1:41112-55935 GCA_038120765.1 Rhodospirillaceae bacterium | reverse complement strand
GCGCCTGACCGGACGGCCGGTGAAGTGGCGCTGCGACCGGTCGGAAGGATTCATGTCTGATAGCCACGGGCGCGACAATGTCAGCGATGTGGCGCTGGCCCTGGACAAGGACGGCAAGTTCCTCGGGCTCAAGGTCAGCACGCTTGCCGATATGGGCGCGTATCTCGCGATCCGTGGGCCGCGCCCGCCGACCAATAATCTCGGCACGCTGGCCGGTGTCTACCGCACGCCGGCGGTCTATGTGGAAATCACCGGCGTGTTCACCAATACCGTGCCGACCAATCCCTATCGCGGCGCCGGCGCGCCGGAGGCCGCCTACCTGGGCGAGCGCCTGATCGACATGGCGGCGCGCGAGCTCGGCATGGACCCGGCCAAAATCCGCCAGATCAACAGCGTGACGCCCGACCAGATGCCGTGGACCAACGCGCTCGGCTTCACCTACGATTGCGGCGATTTTCCCGGCAACATGGAAAAAGCGCTGGAGGCCGCGGGGTATAAGGATTTCGAGAGCCGCCGGGCCGAGGCCGCGGCGCGCGGCATGCTGCGCGGGATCGGCTTTTCCAACACAGTCAAAAAGACCTCTTCGCCCTTCCCTGAAACCAGCAGCATCCGCTTCGATCCGTCCGGCACTGTCACCCTGATGATGGGCACGGTCAGCCACGGGCAGGGGCATGAAACCGTGTTCAAACAGATCGTCTGCGACCGGCTCGGGATCGCGCCGTCATCGATCCGCTACGTGCAGGGCGATACCGATATCGTTTCCTACGGGCGCGGCACGTTCAATTCCCGTTCCATGTCGATCGGCGGCTCGGCCGTCTCCCTCGCCTGCGACAAGACGATCGAGAAGGCAAAACGCATCGCCGCCCACATGCTCGAATCCGCCGTGGACGATATCGATTTTGCCGATGGCGTGTTCACGGTCGGTGGGACCGACCGGTCCGTGACCATCCTCGAGGTCGCGACGGCCGCATTCCGCCCCGGCGCCATGCCCGCCGATATCGAGCCCGGCCTGTACGAGACCGGCACCTTCGCGCCGCAATACTGGAACTGGCCGACCGGCGTGCAGGTCTGCGAGCTGGAAATCGACCCCGAGACGGGGGAGACGTCGGTCGTGAATTTCGTCTGCGTTGACGATGTCGGCACCGTGGTGAACCCGATGCTGCTGAAAGCGCAGATGCATGGCGGCATCCTTCAGGGTGTCGGCCAGGCGCTGGTCGAAGACATCGTCTACGACGCGGACGGCCAGCTGATCAGCGGATCTCTGATGGATTACTGCCTGCCGCGCGCGGATGATATCTGCAACATGGACATCATCAGTGCGCCGACGATCACGGAATCGAACCTGATCGGCGCCAAGGGCGGCGGCGAATCCGGTCCGACCGGCGCGCTGCCCGCGACCATCAATGCCGTGGTCGATGCGCTCAAACCGTTGGGCATCGCGCATATCGACATGCCGGCGACACCGCAGCGTATCTGGCAGACGATACAGGCGGCGAAAGCGACCTGACGCGCAGGCTGCCTGCCTAATTCGATTCCCGAAGATGCGCCCAGCGGTCCCAGGCCTCGCGGCGGGCCTCGGGCGATGGCTGGTTGACCGTCTGGAATTCGTCCTTCCAGTGGAACGGGCGGCAGGCATTGATGATGGCGCGGCTGTTATAGAGCTTGCCGGCGGCCCGGTCGTCGGGCGAGATCACCGGGTCCAGCGCGGACGACCAGGCGTTCTTGATGAAGCCGATATCGTCCGCCGGGTCGCAGCGCGTGCATGCCGCCCAGATGACCTCTTCCAGGTTGGTCACATCGACGTCTTCGTCAACCACGATCACGAAGCGGCCGAGATACGCCCCCGCATGGCACATGGCAGCGATATGGCCCGACTGAACGGCGTGGCCGGGATAGCGCTGCTTGATCGCGACGGCGAGGAACAGGCGCGATCCGCCGACCTCATGCGCCCACACCTCGGTCACGTCGGGCACGCCCGCGCGGGCGATGTTTTCCTTCAGGATCGCCGACCGGCTGATCGCCCGGTAGCGCGCATATTCGTAGGGCAGGCGATATGGGCGGCCCCCAGCAGGATCGGATCATCGCGGTGATAGATCGCCGAGATATCGACCCAGGGTTCCGCCTCCATCCGGCCGCCCTGATAGCCCAGCCATTCGCCGAACGGGCCTTCCGGCGCGGTATTGCCGGGATGAATAAACCCTTCGATCACCACCTCGGAAGCCGCCGGGAAGGGCAGGCCGGTATGTTTGCCGGTCACGCATTCGACCGCATGACCGCGATAGGCGCCCATCATGTCGAGCTCGCACATGCCTTCGGGCGCTTCGGTGGACGATGTCAGGAAGGACAGCGGATCGGTGCCGACGACGATGCAGACCGGCATCGGCTCGCCCCGTGCCATGTATTTGTCCCGGTGGATTCGTCCGTGCTTGCCGGGTGAGATATAAAGCGCGACCCGTTTTTCATCGTGGATCATCACGCGGTACGTGCCGCAGTTTATCCAGCCGGTATCGGGATCGCGGGTGATGATGAAACACCCTGTGCCGATATATCGCCCGCCGTCCTCCGGGTTCCACAACGGGGCGGGGAACTTGGTGACGTCGATGTCGTCGCCTTCAAGGATGTTTTCGAACACGGGGCCGCTATCAATGAGCTGATGCGGGATGGGGTCCAGCTTCTTGGTGTGCTCGTTGTAGCCGCGCGACAGTTCGAGCTTGTTGAAGTCTTCCGGGAACCCCAGCGTCAGATTCTTGCGTGTGCCGGTGAACCAGTTGATCAAGATACGGAACCCCGGCGGACAGCCCTCGACATCATCGAACAGGATCGATGGCGTGCCTTCGTCGTGACACATCACTTCGACCACCTGGCCGATATCCGTATGCCAGTTGGCACCCTTGACGACTTTGAGGTCGCCTTTGGCTTCGACCGCGGCAAGCCATTCGCGCAGGTCGTCATATTGCAGGGCGCAACCGGTATTGGTCGCAGCGGCGGGGAGCGTTTCAGCGGAATCTGTCATGGCCGCATTTTATCATAACGGCAAGCGGGCGTCAGCCTGCCGGTCTGAAAAGGATTCAGCCTATCTCCCTGTGCTGCACCAGGCCGAGGTGTTTCCGGATTCGAAACCGTCCAGGAAGATATTCCGGGTCATGTGGTCGCGGTCGCTATTGGCGATCTGCGTCCGGACCCGGTTATTGGCGGCCTGCGGCGCCGGTGCGACTGCCGGTGTGGTCGCAGTTGCAGTCGAAGTCGCCGTCTGTGGCTTTGCCGGAGGCGGTGACCACAGCCCCTCGCGGCGAAAGTCCCCGAACAGCTTGTTGCTGGTTTCCTTCACTTCGCCGAAAACATGATTGGCATTCTCGCCGGTGCCGACCGCCAGCAGCTTGCCGTCCGGCGTTCTGATGATCTCGATGTCGTATGCGTTGCCGGCCAAAACCCCTTTCATTGTGCCGGCACTCGTACCCGCCGGCCGCGTCGGCGGTACGATGATCGCCGGGCGATTATTGATGAAGGTCGGAGCGCTGCCGGCGGGTGCCGGCGTGGATGGCGTCGATACGCCACCGCTGTTGGCCGAGGCAAGGCCGTCCGGCGTTGTAGTGACCGCGGGCGGCACGATGATCGCCGGGCGGTTGTTGATGAAGGTCGGGGCACTGCCGGCCGGGGCTGGGGTGGATGGCGTGGTCACACCCCCGCTATTGGCCGATGCGAGGCCGTCGCGGGTTACGGTAGGCGCCCTGAGTGCCTGCGCCTGGGCGTCGCGCAGTGACGCACCCGTACGCATAGCGTCCAGAGCGGCTTCGGCCTGTTGCCGGGTTCTGAAAAAGGCACGTGCGCCGGTCGCGGGGTCATCAATGTAAATATCGTGTATCTCGCCGTCCCATTTGTCTGTCACCACGGGTGCCCGGAAATCGTTCGGGACCCTGCCGACGATTGTGCCGATGATATTCCTGTCCATCGCGCTTCTTCTGGCAGCTGTCACCTGCGCCATCGCGTCGTTCCAGGACATACCGTTTCTCAGGGCCTCCTGAAATCCTTCCGCCTCGGCAAAATTCTCGAACCTCTCACGTTCTCCTGTCTGGCGATTGAGCACGGTGAGGGTCCCCTCGCCGTCAATGGTCATGTAGCGCTGAGAGAACAAGCGCTTCGCCTCGGCATCGCTGATGCGACCCGCCTTGTCGGCGTTATCCGCTGTTACTGCTTTGTCGTCAGGGGCAACAATAATCGCGGGCCTTTCGTTGCCGACGATGGGGGCAGGTGCCGAACCCGGCGCCGCCGGTGTAACGGGCGTCGATACCCCGCCGGGATTGGCGGATGCGAGGTCGTCGCCGGTCGTGGCGACGCTGCGGTTGGACATCGCCTCGCGCACAGCGTCTTTCAGCGGAATGCCGTTTCTCACGCCGCTCGCGATCGTATCGGCAAGGTTGCGGTCCTTGATCACGACCCGATCGCCGGAATTGGGATCGAAAACCACGAATTCCCCTTCCGCGTTGCGGGTGATCTCGGGGAGCCGGGTCCCGGGCGGTACCTGGTTGGCGCGGGGCACGGTTGCCGGGGACGAGGAGCCGCCACGGTCGGAGAAGTAATAGCTAAAACCTGAAACGCCGCTCTCGCCGCGAATGACCGGGACCAGATTCACTTTGTTGGTAAAAGCAGTTCCGATATCCCCGCGGAGCCGTATGTCGATGCCGACGAGAATGGTGCTGACATAATTCGTCAGGTCTGAATTGTCCTGCTGCGGTGTCGAATAGAGCGAGAGGGATGACATGCTCGGCTGGAGTCCAAAATTTCTGGCTATCCCCCCGAATCGTGTAGAAAGGCCCCCGGCACCGCCGAGAGTGGTATCGGATCCGATGCCGAACTGCCCCGCCTTGTCGGTGTTATCCGCTGCGGCTGCTATGTCGTCAGGGGCACCAACAATCGCCGGTCTTTCGTTGCCGACGATTGGGGCAGGTCCCGAACCGGGCACCGGATTTATGGCAAACGCGTTGGCCGGTTTGTTCTCCCAGTCCGGATCGTTGAACGGGTAATTTATATGACCGCTGACATACAGTGAATTCAGCTCTTCCGCCTTTTTGAACTTTTCCGGCCAATCTGCCCGGTTTTCCAGCAGTTCGGTCGTCTCGCCCGTTCGCGGATCGACAAAATTGTTTCCGGCCGAGCCGAACGGGTCGATTTGTCCCTGCGTCAGATTCTGGGCGTAGGGCGATATGAACCGTTGTGCGGTCGACCAGTCGATTGCCGGTACCGTTCCGCGGTCGGTGGTTTGATAGAAATCGAATGCCTGCGACGTGCCGGGGATGGTTATGTTTGCAGACGTGACTGGCGCTTCGACCGGGTTTTGCTTGTAATAGTCAACCGAGCGCTGGTCCCATTCCAGATCGTTGAACGGATATCCGATTTCTCCATTAACAAAGGCCGTGTTCAGGCGATCGGCGACTTTCACCCTGTCCGGCCATTGGTCCGGGTTTTCGGAAATACTGATCGATTCTCCCGTGAGGGGGTCCATAAAGAAGGAGCCACCCCCGCCGAACGGGTCGACATTGCCGGATGTCTGATTGGCTGCATAGGGACCGGTGCCGGGAATATTCGAAAAATCGAGTGCCGCAATGGGTGCCGGGCCTCCGCATCCGCCCGGCCCGCAGCTTCCGAACCCGGGCTGGGTCTCGGATGTCCACAAATCGTTGCCGCAGCCGGGGCCGCCGCTGTCGCACTGATAGCCGCTATTCGGGTTGGCGCCAAAGACGTCTCCCAGCAGATCGTTTCCGGTGCATCCGCCCAGATCGCAATTGGCCGGGCCCAGCGACCGATCGTCAAATCCTCGTCCCGATATCATAATAATATCGGTCTCCGGATCGGATGTGCCTCCTAATATCACGGGGTCGGCCCCTGGATCGGGTGTGCCTCCGATGCCACCGACATCCGGCCCGAAGTGAAATGGGGCGCTGCCAAGCTGGTTATTCAGGTTCAGCAGTCCAGCTCCTGTCTCGGTGCCGCTGGGCGCGGCGCAGCAGGGTCCGGAGACGCCCCCGCTGTTCCAGGTGATCGTGCCGTTCGCATTCACGGTGACACTGGTCGATCCGTTCGGAATACCAACAGGGCAGGCACCCTGATTGCCAAAATGCGTACACTGGGCGGCGGCTTCCTGCGACGCGGGACCCGTCAGACCGAATACAACCCAGAAAGTCGATAGAAACAGGATCTTGCGCATGTCGTTTCTCCTTCGGACAAGCTGCGCCGGTTTAAAACCGCGCGGATATCCCGAAATTGATTGAGGTCTGCTCGTAGTCGAAAAAGCTGATGTTCGACACGTTGTTTAGATATTGCCAGCTGGCGAAGGCGGAGACGTTCTCGACACCGAAAATCTCAATAGGCCGTTCGACAAACAGGTTAAGCCGATCGATCTTATCTTCCCGTTTGAAGGCGAAACCGGCGCCTGCCAGACTGTTTCGTTCGGAATAACTGTCGCGCTGCGAGGTGTAGTTCAGCGTCGCGGTGATGCGCAGCGGAAATTCGCGGGAAACCGAGATGAAGCGACCGTAACCTGTGTAGTCGTAATCTGCGCCTTCGGCATTGTTGAAGGTGCGGGATAGCCCGAAGCGGAGATTGACGCCAAGCGGCAGGATCGGTCCGTCCAGCAACGTGTTGTGCGAGATCGTCGCAATTCGCGTGGTGACATCGCGGTCGAGCACACGGCGGACCGGGTCCGAGGTGTAGTTGGTTGGTGCAACGCTGAAACTCAGCGACGTCTGATCCGACGCTCCCCAGCGATAGGCTGCCGAGGGCGTGATCGTCGTCTGCTGAACGGCGGTTTCGCTGTCTGTCGCGGACAGGCTGTGGGGCAGCCTCAATCCCCCGTCGATTCGATCGGTGATGCGCCGACGATAGTCGAGATAGAAGTTGTTGGACGTCGAATCGAACCCATCGATCTTTGAATACGATTCATGTGTAAATCCGTAGCCTGCCGTCAGCGAATCGTTGTTATCCAGCTGCTAGGAGTAGCCGACATCGAGTTGCGTGCGGTTAAACCGGGAAGATTTGGATGAAACGTCACCTGGCAGAATCGCTCCGTCCGGCAGGCCGACCACATTACTGTTTTCACCGACCGAGAGCGCAAGGGCGGCAAACCAGGGCTTTCGCTTCGCTCGCGGAGCCGCGGCAGCACGGCGCAATGTGTCGCGCAGAATATTGCCGGTACGGCTGTCCGGATTTTCCTGCAGGATATCCGTCAGGGCCGTGGCGACACCCTTGGTATCCTTGCGCAGGGCGGCAATATTGGCGAGGTAATAGGTCGCCGTCGGTTTCAGGGTGGCGTCGAGTTCGATGGCGCGTTTCAGTTCCCGCTCCGCCTCGTCCAGCCTGCCGTCACCGATATAGGCGCGACCGAGAAATTCGCGCGCTTTCGCATTTGTCGGATTTTCTTTGACGTAAGGTTCCAGGACGGTGATCGCCAGGCCGGTACGTCCCTGCGCGATTGCCGCCCAGCCTGCTTCGAGACCGAGTTGCCGGTTTGTCACCTTCAGCGCCCACATGCGTTGGAAGGATTCGAGGGCCGCTCCGTGCTGCCCGATCCGGTTCAGCGCGACGCCCAGGTAAAACATGGCGCGTGGATCTTTCGGGTCCAGCTGGACGGCGCCGTTGAAATATTTTGTGGCAGCAATGAACTGGCCGGCTTTGAGCTGCACCAGCCCAAGCGCCACCAGCCGGTCGGATGAATCGGATGCAAGAGCCCGATGAGAATAAGTACTCATTGCGACCAGAACAGCTGCCGCAAACGCCCTCTTCCGGATACTTAGAAAATACCTGCCCCAATGCCTGCCTGATGACATTACACTACCCCCGATTAACTACCGACGCCGCTTCGCCAACACAAATAAAAATGCACAGCACAATACGAAGTGGATTTTATCCGGTGCGCTACCCGCCGACCCCCGAATTTTCGCGTATTTTATTGATCTCACCTTATCCGACGTTTTTATCGGACTCCAAGCAAAATCATAAGATAGCTATTGATTGTGGAGTCTCTTCTGTTCCGGATCGATCGTCATTCGTCCGGTTCCGAGCATGAAGTTTTTGACTTTGCCGCTGAATGGAAAGTCGAATCTGCGACTGAAGCGACAAAGATTAAGGCACCGGGAAAGCCGATTGATAAGGGGCGGGCTGAAAATGCCGCGGCGACGTGAAGATGACCGCCTATTGAAATAGGGGTTGGGATTTCGTATCGCTGTGCATTAGAAATCCCCACCGCAGTTCCTATGCCGATTATTCAGCGTCATATAAGTGTGACGCGGGCGGTGGCGCCGGTTCTGAGGTTGGTCCCGCCGGGGCCGTGGCACGTATGTGATAGAATACATTTTTTCGAAGGGCGCGGATATTGCGACAAAACAAGAAAATGAATCCGGACAGGGCAGAGATGGACAAGATGACACCGGGAGTCCGCCCGCTTTACGCTGGCCTCAATTCACCGCAGGGCCTGTATAATCCGGCGAACGAACACGATGCCTGTGGCATCGGGATGATCTGCTCGATCCGCAATGAGCCGAGCCGCAAGGTTGTCGAAGACGGGCTGAAGATACTTTGCAATCTCGAGCACCGGGGCGCGGTCGGCGCCGACCCCAAGGCGGGCGACGGTGCCGGTATCCTGATTCAGTTGCCGCACGAATTTTTCGCTGCAGAAATGAAGGCGCTTGGTTTGGACCTGCCGGAGCGGGGGCATTACGGTGTGGCGCATCTGTTCATGCCGCGCGATCAGGGACATCGCCAGGCGATTGAAGCCGCCTACGAAATGTCGACGATTCAGGAAGGGCTGAAAGTCATCGGCTGGCGCGATGTGCCGGTGGATTCGTCCGTGCTCGGCGAGAGCGTAAAGCCGACCGAGCCTGTACACCGCCAGGTCTTCATTGCGCGCGGCAGCGATATTGCCGACGACGAGACCTTCGAACGCAAGCTGTTTGTCGCCCGCAAGGTCGCCTCCAACCATGTCCGGGAGAAACATCCCGAGGCGGCGGTCGGTTACTACCCGGTGTCGTGCTCGTCGCGCACGATCGTCTATAAGGGCCTCGTTCTCGCCGACGGCGTGGCGAGGTACTACAAGGATCTGCAGGACCCCCGCGTGGTGTCTGCACTGGCGCTGGTACATCAGCGGTTCTCGACCAATACCTTCCCGTCCTGGCCGCTCGCCCATCCCTACCGGATGATCTGCCACAACGGCGAAATCAACACGCTGCGCGGCAATTCGAACTGGATGGCGGCGCGGCAGGCAACGATGTCGTCTCCGACATTCGGCGACGACATGCAGAAGTTGTGGCCGATTTCCTATGAAGGGCAGTCGGATTCCGCATGTTTCGACAACGCGCTGGAACTGCTCTATCAGGGCGGTTACTCGCTGCCGCACGCCATGATGATGCTCATCCCGGAAGCCTGGGCGGGAAATCCGCTGATGGATGAAACGCTGCGCGCTTTCTATGAATACAACGCAGCCTTGATGGAACCCTGGGACGGCCCGGCCGCGATTGCCTTCACGGACGGCAAGGTGATCGGCGCCACGCTGGACCGCAACGGTCTGCGCCCCGCCCGGTATCTGGAGACAAAGGACGGTTTCGTGCTGCTCGCTTCCGAAATGGGCGTGCTGGATATTCCGGAAGAAAACATTGTCCGCAAATGGCGGCTTCAGCCCGGCAAAATGCTGCTGATCGATCTCGAACAGGGCAAAATCGTCTCGGATGAGGAACTGAAAGCGGAACTTGCCAACAGCCATCCCTACAAGGAATGGCTGGCGCATACACAGATACAGCTTCGGGATCTGCCCGTCACCGGCCGCGCGCCCAACGTCTCGGCAGCGTCGCTGTTGAAACGCCAGCAGGCCTTCGGCTATTCCGAGGAGGACATCAAGTTTCTGATGTCGCCGATGGCGCAGACCGGTCAGGAAGCGACCGGCGCCATGGGAACGGATACGCCGCTTTCGGCGCTGTCTTCGCGTTCGAAAACGCTTGCGTCGTATTTCAAGCAACTCTTCGCCCAGGTCACGAATCCGCCGATCGATCCGATCCGCGAGGAAATCGTGATGTCGCTGGTTTCGTTTATCGGACCGCGCCCGAACCTGCTCGACCTGGAGGGGACATCCAGCCTTAAAAGGCTCGAGGTGCGTCAGCCGATCATCTCCAACGAGGAGTTGGAGAAAATCAGGGCGATCGGCGATATCGCCGACAATCAGTTCAAGACCATCACGCTGGACATCACCTATAACGTCCAGCGCGGCGCCGAGTATATGGAAGAGGCGATCGAGAACGTCTGCGCGCGCGCGGAAACGAGTGTCGCCGAAGGCTATAACATTATTATCCTGTCAGATCGTCTGATGGCGGCGGACAGGGTGGCGATTCCGTCTCTCCTGGCAACCTCGGCGGTGCATCATCATCTGATCCGCAAGGGTCTTCGGACGTCTCTCGGCCTGGTTGTGGAAACCGGTGAAGCGCGCGAAGTCCATCATTTTGCGACCCTCGCCGGTTTCGGCGCCGAGGCGGTTAATCCTTGGCTGGCCTTTGAGACACTGGATGCCATGTGCGGGAAGAGCGATGGCGATCAGGGTCATGAGGAAGTCGACAAGCGCTTCATCAAGGCGATCGACAAAGGCCTGCTGAAGGTGATGTCCAAGATGGGCATTTCGACCTACCAGTCCTATTGCGGCGCGCAGATATTCGACGCCGTCGGCCTGAAATCATCCTTTGTCGAAAAGTATTTCACCGGCACGCATACCGCAATCGAGGGCGTCGGGCTGGCCGAGATTGCTGCGGAGACGCTGATGCGTCACGCGGATGCCTTCGGCAACAATCCCATCTACAGGCACGCGCTGGATGTAGGCGGCGAATATGCATTCCGTATCCGCGGCGAAAAGCATTCCTGGACCCCTCAGACGGTTGCCGACCTGCAGCATGCGGTGCGCGGCCAGCTGCCGGAAAAATACCGGTCCTATGCGGCGGCGATCAACGAACAGAGCGAACAGCTGATGACGCTCCGCGGCCTGTTCCGTCTGAAGCCGGCGGCGGAGACCGGTCGCACGCCGGTACCGCTGGACGAGGTCGAACCGGCTGTCGATATTGTCAAAAGATTTGCCACCGGTGCGATGTCCTTTGGGTCGATCAGCCGCGAGGCCCATACCAATCTCGCCATCGCGATGAACCGGATCGGCGGGAAATCGAATACCGGCGAGGGCGGTGAAGAGGCCGATCGCTTCGTGCCGATGGAAAACGGCGATTCCATGCGCTCCGCGATCAAACAGGTAGCTTCGGGACGTTTCGGCGTGACCACCGAATATCTGGTCAATGCCGACATGATCCAGATTAAAATGGCACAGGGCGCGAAACCGGGCGAGGGCGGACAGCTGCCCGGCCACAAGGTGGATGCCGTCATTGCCAAGGTGCGGCATTCAACGCCCGGTGTCGGGCTGATCTCTCCGCCGCCGCATCACGATATCTATTCGATCGAAGACCTCGCACAGCTCATCTTCGATCTGAAGAACGTGACGCCGACGGCGGCAATCAGCGTGAAGCTGGTATCCGAAATCGGGGTTGGCACGGTGGCGGCAGGCGTTTCCAAAGCACGTGCCGATCATGTCACGATTTCAGGTTTCGAGGGCGGTACCGGCGCGTCGCCGCTGACCTCGATCAAGCATGCCGGCTCGCCGTGGGAGATCGGCCTTGCCGAGACCCAGCAAACCCTGGTGATGAACGACCTGCGCGGCCGGATAGCGGTTCAGGTCGATGGCGGGCTTCGCACCGGGCGCGATGTTGCTGTGGGCGCTCTGCTCGGCGCGGACGAATTCGGTTTTGCCACCGCGCCGCTGATTGCATCGGGCTGCATCATGATGCTGAAGTGCCATCTGAATACCTGCCCGGTCGGCATCGCGACGCAGGATCCGGAACTTCGCAAGAAATTCACCGGAGAGCCGGAGCATGTCGTCAATTTCTTCTTCTATGTGGCGGAAGAACTGCGTGAACTGATGGCTGAAATGGGCTTTCGGACCATCAACGACATGATTGGCCAGACCGACGTGCTCGATACCACGCGGGCGATCAGTCACTGGAAAGCGAACGGGCTCGACTTCAGCAAGCTGTTCTTCCGGCCGCCCGAAGCCGACCGTGTCGATATACATCATACGACATCACAGAATCATCCGATCCAGGATATCCTGGACCGTAAATTCATCGAGGTGGCAGCGCCCGCGATAGAGAGCGGCACGTCGGTTCAGGCTGAATTCCCGATCCGGAATACCGACCGATCAGCCGGCACAATGCTGTCGGGACAGCTGGCGCTCAAATACGGCCATGCCGGCCTGCCGGACGATACGATCTGGTTCACGCTCAAAGGCGTTGCCGGGCAGAGCTTCGGCGCCTGGGTCACCCAGGGCGTTACCCTGGAACTCATCGGCGAAGCCAATGACTATGTCGGCAAGGGCCTGTCGGGCGGCAAACTGATTGTTCGTCCAGACCCGGAATCCGGTATTAATCCCGATGAGAGCATGATAGTCGGCAACACGGTCCTGTATGGTGCGATAAACGGCGAATGCTATTTCCGCGGCATCGCCGGCGAACGTTTCGCCGTGCGCAATTCCGGCGCGATTGCCGTTGTCGAAGGCGCAGGAGATCACGGGTGCGAATACATGACCGGCGGGATCGTCGTCGTGCTCGGCGAAACGGGCCGGAACTTCGCTGCCGGCATGTCGGGCGGGATCGCCTACGTTCTCGACGAATCCGGTGAATTCGAGCGGCGCTGCAATCTGTCGATGGTCGATCTGGAACCGGTCGAGGACGAAGAGGAAGTGATGGAGAAACTCCATCGCTCCGATATCGAATCTCACGGACTGGTCGATGTGAAATCCGATATGACCCGGTTCGATGCCGAACGGCTGCGTCAGCTCATACAGAATCATGTTCATTACACCGCTTCGACCCGAGGGCAGGACATTCTGGATAACTGGGAAACCTACCTGCCGAAATTCGTCAAGGTGATGCCGGTCGAATACCGCCGCGCATTGCAGGAATTGCAGGTCGAGCAGACTGGCGAGATGAATATCGGGATGAGGAGAAGCTGATGGGCAAGGTTACGGGCTTCATCGAGATAGAGCGGCACGACCGCACCTATAAACCGGCCAGCGACCGCATCCGGAACTACGATGAATTCGTCATCCCGCTCGAAGAGCGTGACCTGGAACGCCAGGCCGCCCGCTGCATGGATTGCGGTATTCCGTTCTGTCACAACGGCTGCCCTGTGAATAACCAGATTCCCGACTGGAACGATCTCGTCTACCAGTCGGACTGGGAACAGGCGTCGCTCAATCTTCATTCGACCAATAACTTCCCCGAGTTCACGGGCCGGATCTGTCCGGCACCCTGCGAGGCCGCCTGCACGCTGAATATCGACGATTCCCCGGTGACGATCAAAACGATCGAATGCGCGATCGTGGACAGGGCATGGGAAGAAGGCTGGATCACGCCGCAGGTTCCCGAGGTCGCGACCGGCAAGAAAATCGCCATCGTCGGCTCCGGTCCCGCGGGCCTGGCTGCTGCGCAACAGCTCGCGCGGGCCGGTCATGATGTCCATGTCTACGAAAAGAACGAGACCCCGGGCGGCCTTTTGCGGTTCGGGATCCCCGATTTCAAGATGGAGAAGCATCTCATCGACCGGCGCGTCGAGCAGATGGTCGCCGAGGGCGTGACATTTCACTGCGGTGTCCATGTGGGCGTCGACATGACCGCGGCCGAGCTTGAAGCCAATCACGACGCCGTACTGCTCTCCGGCGGTTCGGAGAAACCGCGCGATCTGCCCGTAGAGGGGCGCGATCTGGACGGGGTCCATTTTGCTATGGAATTTTTGCCCCAGCAGAATCGGCGCATGGCCGGCAGTAATCTGGATGGCGATATCGAACCGATCCTCGCGACCCAGAAACATGTCGTTGTCATTGGCGGCGGGGATACCGGCTCCGACTGCATCGGCACGTCGATCCGTCAGGGGGCGCTTTCTGTCACCCAGCTCGAGATCATGCCGGAGCCGCCGGAAAAGGAGAACAAGGGCCTCACCTGGCCGCACTGGCCGCTCAAAATGCGGACATCTTCCAGCCAGGCAGAGGGCGCGCAGCGCGACTTTTCGGTTACTACGAACAGCATGGGAGGCGAAGACGGGCGCGTAACCCATATCAACTGTCAGCGGGTCGATGAAAAATTCCAGCCGATTGAGGGCACGGAATTCGAGCTGAAGGCGGATCTGGTCTTGCTGGCGATGGGTTTCGTGCATCCGATCGCCGAGGGCATGCTGAATGAGCTGGGCGTTGAACTGGACGGGCGCGGCAATGTCAAAGCGGACACCGTTGCGTATCGGACAAACCGCGAAAAAATCTTTACCGCCGGTGACATGCGCCGTGGACAGTCGCTCGTGGTCTGGGCGATTCGCGAAGGCCGTCAGGCGGCGCATGCCATCGATAAATACCTGATGGGGACGACCGAGTTACCGCGCTGAGCGGTTCGTTTTTCCGTCGCAAGGAGCCCGACCGTGGACGACAAGAAAGAAACCCATATACCCGATCTCAGCTTTCGGGCGGCACTAGGCCGTCTTGATGCGTCAAACCTGCTGCTCAAAGTCGCGGACGAAGTGGATACCGACCTCGAAATGACCGGCGTGCTGTTCAAGCAGACAGAGCGCGCGATGCTTTTCAAGAACGTCCGCGGCTACGATACGCGGGTCATCGGCAATTTTCTCGGTTGCGAGGAAAACGTCCTCGCGCGTTACGTCCATGAGATGGCGGGCCTACGGGACGCTCTCGGTGAAGGGCTCGCGCTCCCG